>DAOVRD010000098.1 GCA_030628375.1 Planctomycetota bacterium | reverse complement strand
TGGGAGGGTGGCGTCCTGGATCACAATCCACCCGGACGTACCCAGGAGAGCGACGTCCCCCGGACTCGGGCCCGCAAGGTCAACAAAGAAATCCCCAAGATTGGGGTCGTTCGCAATCGTATAAGAGATGTTGGGCACCGTCGTTGCCGCCGGCCAGAAGTAGCCCTCCTGCGCCGTAACAGCCGTCTCATCAGGCGGATCGAGGAGCGGATCCGAGGTGTGCCAGTAGCCCCAGAACATGTTTCGGTCATAGATCCCGTCTATGAACATCGCGATCTCGTCCCGGAACGTCCCGACTACAGCCACTGCCACGTGGTGCCAGACGCCCGGGTCGAAGTCGAAGTCGTTGGAGGACCAAGCTTGAACGCATCCTTTGCCTGTCTCGTCGTCCACCCGCAGGATGACCCGCAACTTGTCCTGACCGCCCTCCTGGCGCCAGGCCATGTACAGACGCACTTGATTTTGTGCGGTAAGGGCGCCTGTGCCGGCGCCGATGTCCACCACGTACTGCGGGTCATCGCCAGCTTCGAGTTCGCCGTTGGGAGCGTCCGTCGTCGGGGGTTTTATCCAGCATTCCATGGCCAAGGGCTGGATGGTGGCGTGGAAGCTGTCCGCCTGGATGTTCCGCAGCAGGTTGCCGAGGGCGCCTATGGCGCCGTCGTGGTCCGTTGCGTACTGGAGCCGCACGTTCGTAATGCCCCCGGCCGTCGTGTTGCTCGTGTCCGCGTCCACGATCAGCGGCTGTTGCGCCGCCGTGCCGAGCGCGTAGTCGAGGTCGAAGAAGTCCGGGGGCGAACCGTGCAGGCCCTCCAGCACGGTGGTGTAGGAGTTCGGGCTCAGGCGCTCCAGTCCCGGCGACACCGTGCCCACCCCGTCGCTGGTGTCCGTGTAGTCGTTGGGTGGCGGGCCGAGCAGGTCGTCCGGCGGCAGGTCTTCGTTCACATGTGCCGTCGTCACGTGGGTGCCGGTGGATTTGGAGAGGACCACGCGGTGGAAATCCTGCTGGCTCTGCCATTGCCACACCATCGGCTCCAGCGGCGGCACGGCGTCGTGGGCGCCGCTCTCGTCCGCCGTGGCGACCGGCGTCCCGGCAGCGTCGTCCACCATACCTAGCGAGGTGATGCTGACCAGCGCCGTGCTGTTGAACTGAAGCGGCACGGTCAGGCCGTCCAGCATGTGGGCAAGCTGCGCGGCCTGCTCGTTCGTCAGCGGCGGAGCGATGGCCGGCAGTGCATTCATCAGTTCGGCAAGCTCATTGGACGCAGTGGTAGGCGCGTTAAACGTGACGGTGTTGGAAAGGCCCGGATGGCCCTCATCGGCGCCGTCTATCCAGTCCTCGTCCCCGTCGAAGAAGGTGTAAGGCCCCGCTGGCGCGCTGCCCGAGGCGTACCCGAGGATCTGCCTAGCGATGCCGGCGGCGTTAACGTCAGTGATCGGCCCGGGCGTGTTAGGGGGAGGCGGGTCGGGGCGCCATCGGTCAATGTCGAAAAGCAGCGCCTGGAGGACGATGGGATCGGTGACCGTGTTGATGTTGATCCCGTGCCGGTTCTGCGCGCGAATAACCGGCGGCGTTGCTGGCGGCGGAGGGCTTGTAAGCACGTCCGTGAGTGGGTCGAGCAGGCCGTGGGGCGTGTCCAGTGCCTGTGGCCACTCGTCGCTGGCGAGGAAGGTGTTGTCCCAGCAGATCACGTCTGCGTCCACTGCCGTAAGGCCTCCGATGTGTGCGGCCCCAAGGGTTCCGAACTGCGCCGGCGTGCAATTCAGGAGCCTGACCTCCAAGGGTGCATCGGGTGGATCCAGTTGCACGTCCTCGTACTTGATCCACTCATCATCCAGCTTGATGTAGCACGGCGTGTCGCCGGAGGCCCCGACGAACTCGCATCCAGCTACCCATCGGAGCACGATGTCGCCGACGCCGTTCCAGTCCTGCGCCAGATCGAGCGGTCGGGGGGAGCTGTTCTTGCTGAGCACCGTCCTGTACACGTCCCCGCCTGACCAAACGAAGTGGACCAGGGAACCGACCCCGATGCCGGAGGCGTCCGAGAGGTTGGCAACGCGCCCGTCAGTGTAATCGCCCGTGGCAAACGTGGGATTGATGTCGCTCTCGAGGCGCACGGCGCGAAGCCACGGCGAGGAGCCCCCGGGGTAGCCCGACTGCACCGTGACGTACGGCCGCAGCAGGTCTAGCTCGTCTGCCGTCAACGGTGCCACGTTGTTCACCATGTCCAGGCTCTGAAAACGGGCAGACGGGTCAGAAGGCGGGGCGTAGATGGCGGCGGCGATGGCCTGCTGCCGGACGTCGGGAAAGCCCACGTCCCCGGGCCCTTCAATGGGCAGCGCGCTCTCATCGCCTATGCCCAGATACCCCAGCAAGTTTCGGATGACGCGGTAGGGGGCGCTGTTCAGGTTGATCTTCGTCTGCGGGTCGTCGACGTTCAGGTGCCACAGCTCCGCCTCCGGGAAGAAGGAGACGGTCGCGCCGATGCTGTGGACCGTCGCCTGCGTACCGAACATGCCCCGGTGCTCGAGTTTCACGCGAAGGTCGCCCGCCATCGCCGCGGGGTCCAGGTTCTCCACGTTCGAGTAGGCCATCCATTCCTGGTTGGCGCCATCTCCGACGCGAACGTAGCCGTCCACCGTTTCCAGGTTCCCGTCATTGGGGAAGCCCAGAGCGTCCTGGACGCGCAACATTCGATCTCCAGCGTCATCCCAAGCAGCTGTTACCTGCGTCCGCAGCGTGATGCGGAACTCCCAGAGGGTGTCCACGTCCGGGTCGTTGAAGGGGAACAAGTCGGCGGGCGTCGTCGAAAGCCCGCGCTCGCGCTCGATGGCGTAGAGGCCCTGGGCCAGGACGGTTTGGGCGTGGTTGAGGGCGCCGGCCTGCCCGAAGCGCGCGTTGGCCATGTGCAGTGCCTGGGTGGCGGAAGCGTGCTGCCGGCGCATGAAGGCGGCGAAGGGGATTGCCAGCAGGAACAGGGCCGTCAGCACGATCAGGGCAATCATCAGGGCGGCGCCGCGCCGGCCGTCGAATGTGGTCCTGGCGGATCTGTCACCACGAGGCACACCAAGGCCACGAAGGAAACGCCTGAACATGCGTGAAGCTGTCATGTTAGATCTCCGTTCTTCGTGAACTTCCTGGTGGATGTTGTTTCGTCGTTCTGCATTTCCATGTCGTGTTCGTTTCCGCGCAAGTGCGTCCTGTTAACCGGTCACTCATCTGACCCTTCGAACGCCGCCCATCTGATCCACCTCAATGACACGGGCGAAGAGCACCTGCTCGTTGTTCGCTACCAGGTGGCTCCTTGCCATGGTCCCGAACTGGCCACTACGGTCCAGGCCCGTCACCTGCAGGCCGCTCACGGCGGTGTAACGCATCAACTCCCAGCCGATGGCGTCCGTGCCGACGACGATGATGCCACCGCTGACCTGGTAAGGGTTGTTCGGCTGAACGGTCAGGGTAGTGACCACATCGTCAATGTCGTCCGCCAGCTGTACGATCTGGTAAGGGTCGCCCAGGCCGATGTAGACCGGGCCGCTGTGATAGGCGATGTCCAGGTGGCCGGCCTTGTCGAAGTGGATGACGTCGTCGGAGGCGACGATGGGGACGCGGGCCGGCAGGTTAACGCGCTCCCCGCTGGCCACGGAAAGGAGCCTCGGTTCGTCAATCCGGCCCTGGAAGTAACGGTACGCCGGCGGAGGAGGGAACGGGTAATACGCCCTGCCAATCTCCAGGTTGGATGTGCGGGCCGGCTTTATCCGGACAGGGGTGGAGAATGTGTTGTCCGTATGTTCAACAGGGTCCCACACAGGGTTTCGGTCGGCGCCAGTGTTCTCCGATGCGCGATAGCTATCCAGGTCCACCAGGACGCCGTTGACGAACAGCCGCGCCTCGTAGCCGTCGAACTCCATCGCCACGTGATGCCACCTAGAGCCCGCAAGTGTCATGCCCTCTTCAGTGCTCGTGGCTGTGTCATAATAGTACGAGGCTAAATGAATTCCGTCCGGCAGGGCGGAATCGTCAATGAAGAACCCCCCGTGGACGGTGTACTGACCCGGCCTGCCGGGGACGGTGGCCAGGCCCAGAGAGTACCCCAAGCGGGCCGGTTGGTCCATATTCGCCATAACGCCAAGCAGCACGGGAAAGGGGGGCCAACTCGCCACATCAGGCCCCGCGGGGCAGACGTAGGCCTCCAGGCGGATGCCGTCGGTCTGGTTGTAGACTGGGTAGTTGCCGCAGTCCACGTACTGCTGCATGGTAGGGTCGTAGGCTGCACCATCGTAGTTGAACTGCATGCACAGACCGACCGCGCCGTCTGACGCGATCTGGGGTATGCCCGTCGTACCCAGCAGGGCGCCGTGCAGGGACTTTGCGCCGGCGGTCGTGCCGGTTGCGGCGTCCAGCTGCTCGAAATGCCAGGCGGCTTCGATGGCGCTGGACAGGCCGTAGATGGCGCGCTCGACGCGGTCTATGCGCACCAGCGCTCCGCGCCCGCCGTCAACGGCGGAAAGACGCGCCTGGCGCAGGACCGACATCACGTCCTCGGCGGCCCCCTCCCGGCTGGAACGCCGACCCACCGCGGCCATGGACACGGCCGTCACTACGGCCACCACGGTGATGATGGTTATCACGATGAGCATCTCGACCAGCGTAAAGCCTGCGCGTGCATGTCTCTTTTTCCGCATCAGTCGCATGGCTTATTCCTGCCAACTGGTTAGGTTTCGGCTGGCCGCGGTCCAGCCCGGCTGCACGCCAGGCTGGCGGAAGTTGGGCCGAGAGCCGGCAGCGCCGGTGGTCGGGGCACAGCCCGGCTGCAGGTCCGGTCCCCAGCTATAGAGCTGAAACGAACTCAGATTCGGGTAGTTGCGCGTTATGAGCGGGTCGCCGGTGTCATCGTTGCGGTTGTCCCACCGAGCGTAGCAGGGCACCGTGTTGTCGTCAGCATCCACGTAGAGCACGTACTCCAGAGCGCCCGCGGCAGTCGGGTCCTCGAAGACCGCTGGGGCCAGGTCGTCGCGCCAGCCGTCAACGTTGGCATAGTTGCGGTTGTGAACGTAGACCAGGGGGTTGCCCCAGTAGTCGACCAACTCGAACACGTCGTTGCTGCCGAAGTAGTAGTTGGTATGTCCCAAGATGTCGGCTGTCGTGTCCGGATCAGACGGGCCGTCGACGTCCACGTCGTCGTCGGTGTTGCCGAGCTGACTGGCGCCGGGCTCGAGGTAAGGTCCGCCGTTCCGGGTGGCCAGACAGGCTGTCAAAACCTCGATGCCGGTGTTCAGGTTGTTCCATGCGCCCGTAGCCGGGTCCTGTGGCGACTCGGCTGGGTCCGGGTAGAACAGGCGCTCCCACGTGGAGGGCGGGTAGTCGCCATTGTCGTTGAAGTAGGCCTGGGCGGCTATCTCGACCTGATGGATCAGGTTCGAGGTTTCGGTCTCTTGCGCTTTGTGCATGGCGCTTATGATGGCCGGCGTGATCAGCGCGGCGAGGATGGCGATGATGCCGACGACCACCAGCAGTTCGACCAGCGTAAAGCCTGCGTGGTTCCGCCTTTCGGCGCGGGTTCGGAGCATTCGCATGACTTCTCTCCTTTGCGGCTGCCCGGGCGCGTGCCGGCTCGGCCGGCGCGCCCGGTTTTCCCTGTTTGGATCAACCTGTCAACCTGTCAGCGATTTGATCAGCTCCACCAGGGGCAGGAAGAGCGATATGACGATAAAACCGATGACTACGCCCAGAAACACGACCGTGACCGGCTCCATCAGCTGGGTCAGACCCTCGACGGCGATGTCCACCTCGCCGTCGTAGGTGTCAGCGACCTTGATGAGCATGGTGTCCAGACTACCGGTCTCTTCGCCGACGTCCACCATGTTGACGACGATGTCGTCGCAGACTTTGCTCTGACTCAGTGCGCCGGCGAGGGGGCGGCCTTGTCGCATTCCGTCGTGCACGTCCTGTATGGCGGTGGCCGGGATACGGTTGCCCGCGGTGTCGCGGGAGATGGTCAGCGCCTCCAGGATCGGCACGCCGCTGCTGATCAGAGTGCCCAGCGTTCGGGTGAACCGGGCGACGGCGGCCTTGTTCAAGATGGTCCCGAAAATCGGCACCCGGAACTTCAGCCAGTCCACCACCATCTTCCCGGTGCGCGTGCTGGTGATGACCTTGTAGATGACAAACAGGGCGATGGGAATGGCCGGGAGCAGGTACCAGTAGGTCGTAGAGAACTTCGTGATCTGCAGCAGGAACCGGGTCGGAGCCGGCAGTGCCACGTCCAATTCCTCGAACATCTCGATGAAGGTGGGGATGATCCACTTGATCAGCCCGGCGATGATTATAGAGGCGACGACCATGACGACGACCGGGTAGATCATCGCGCCGATTACGCGGCGCCTCAGCGTGGCCGCCTTCTCGCGGAACTCGGCCAGTCTCTGCAGGACCGAGTCGAGCATGCCGCTGGTTTCCCCGGCTTTGACCATGTTGCAGTAAAGCTCGTCGAATGCCTTGGGGTAGTCGGCCATGGCCTCCGAGAGCGAGCTTCCTCCCTCAACTCCGTCGGCCACGTCGCCCACAACGTTCTTCAGGGCGCAGGGCCGCATCTGGTGTTCCAGGATGTTCAGGGATTGCACAACCGGGATTCCGGCGTCGGTCAGGGTCGAGAGCTGGCGAGTGAAGGCAGTAAGCTGCTTGCTGCGCACGCCGCCGATCACGAACGCCCTCTTGCGGCGGCGCCCGACCCTTGCCTGGCCTGGGGCCGCGGCGGCCTTCTTCTCCGTCATGCGAGTGGGGAACAGGTTGATCTCCCGGATCTTTGCGATGGCCTCGTCGGTGTTCTTGGCCTCGATCTGATCCACGATGGCCTTTCCTTCGGCGTTCATCGCCTCGTATTCATAAACCGGCATGTTTCCGCTCCTCCCGCTTCGGGTCCGGCCATAGGACACTCAACGAGCCTAGGGCAACAGGACACTTAGTCTTCAAGACTCACTCCTCCCAATTTTCCTCACCTCGCTACTCCCCATTATGCACTTTCGGCCACCTTTTGTCAAGACATTGTCCCGGGGAGGGGGCCGGCCGTCGTGTGCGCCAGGGGGGCGGGGCGTCCCTGCGGAATGTGCGGCAGCGGGAAAGGAAGTGCCTGGGGGCGAACCGATGCGGGCCGTTTCTCTGCTGGGGACGGGGGTGTCCGCTCTGGTGGCGGCGAAATGAGAGCTGACCGGAGGGGCGGAGTGCGCCCTATTCCGCAAGGGTGCCGCGGCTGACTTCTTCGATCGTGGTGACGCCGTCGTAGATGGCCAGCAGGCCGCTCTGTCTGAGGGAACGGGTGCCGAATCTACGGCATGCCGAGCGGATTTCCTGCGTGGAGGCGCCGTGTAGCATCAACTCCCGCAGTTCGTCGTTGATCACCAGGATCTCGAATATGCCCACGCGGCCCAGGTAGCCGATGTTGGTGCAGCGGTCGCAGCCGCGGCCCCGGTAGAATCGCTTCCCTTTCACGTCCTCGGGACGCAGCCCGAGGGAAAGGACGGCTTCGGGGGTGGGTTCGTACTCCTCTTTGCAGTTGGTGCATATCTTGCGGACGAGCCTCTGCGCCACGATGCCTTCCAGGGTGGCATTGATCAGGTAGGGCTCCAGCCCCAGGTCTATCAGACGGGTGATGGCGGTCGGGGCGTCATTGGTGTGGAGGGTGCTGAAGACCACGTGCCCGGTCAGGGAGGCCTGGATTGCCATGTCGCCGGTTTCCTTGTCGCGGATCTCGCCCACGAGGATGATGTCGGGGTCCTGCCGCAGGAAGTGGCGCATGGCAATGGCGAACTCGACACCGATTTCCGCGCGCACCGGCATCTGCATGATGCCGGCGATGTCGTACTCGACCGGGTCCTCGACGGTAAGTATCTTCACGCCGACCTCGTTGCGTTCCTTCAGGCAGGCATAGAGGGTGGTCGTCTTGCCGCAGCCGGTGGGGCCGGTGCAAAGGATGATCCCGTGAGGCCGGTACATCAGGCCCGTTACCTTCTCGATGTCGTCGCTGCGCAGTCCGAGTTCGTTGACATCCAGAGCGACCAGCCGGCGGTCCAGCACACGCAGCACGACGCTTTCGCCGAACATGGTGGGCAGCGTGGAGACACGGAGGTCTACCGGGTTGCCGGCGATGTTCAGTTCGATTCGGCCGTCCTGGGGCAGCCGCCGTTCGGAGATGTCCATCGAGCCGGTCATGACCTTGATTCGGCTGGTGATGGCCACGTGGAGATGTTTGGGGGGAGGCACCATCTCGTACAGGACGCCGTCCACGCGGTAGCGAACTCTGAACTCGTCTTCGAACGGCTCGAAGTGGATGTCGCTGGCACGGTCCTGGATGGCCTGGAGCAGGATGAGGTTGAGCAGCTTGCGCACGGGGGCGCTGTCGGCCATTTCCACCGCGCTCTCCAGTTCGATGGACTGGCTCGCCGTCTCCGGCGTCAACTCGGCCAATTCGGCCACGCCTTCCTGCATTTGGTCGAGCAGGTCCGTGATGTTCTCCTGGATGCTATAGTGTTCCTGGATGGTGCGGTCCACCGATGCTTCGGTGGCCACGGCGCCCTTGATCTCGCAGTTGAGGAGGAAGCGCAGGTCATCCAGGGCTTTGAGGTGGGTGGGGTCGGCCAGGACGACGGTGAGCACGCCGTCTTGATGGCGCACCGGCACGACCCTGTAGACCTGGGCGATGGAGGGAGAGATCATGTCCATGACATCCTGAGGGATCTGCAGGTCGTCCAGGTTCACCACCTCCATTCCCGCCTGGCTTGCCAGTGCCAGGGTCAGGTCTTCCCGCGTGATGTAGTTGCGTTCCACCAGTATCTCACCGATGGCGCCGCCCCTCTCCTTCTGCACGGCGAGGGCCTCCTGGATCTGGGCCTCGGTGACAAGTCCCATGTCCTTCAGGATTCGGCCCAGCAGCTTCCTTCGTTGTTCGCCATCCTGTGCCATGGCTTTCTTTCTCGCCAATAGGTTTCGGGTTCTTGCAGTGCCCTACACTTCTATTTCCACCAGCGACTTGGCGACTTCTTCGGGATAGCGGCAGCGCGTCAGCACCTCGGTGCGTTCGATGATGCCCTGTTGGTAGAGCTGGAGCAGTTGATCGTCCAGCAGTCGCATTCCCCTGTCGCGGCTGGTCTGTATGGTGGAGTCTATGCGGAAGGTCTTGTTGTCGCGTATCAGATGGCGCACGGCGGAAGTGACCAGCAGTATCTCGTAGGCGGCAACCAGTCCACCCCCCACGCGCGGTACGAGCGTCTGGGCGAGCACCGCAAGGAGGCTGTTCGCAAGCTGAATGCGGATCTGGCCCTGCTGGCCGGCCGGGAACTCGTCAATGATCCTCTCCACGGTGCTCTGGGCGCTCTGCGTATGCACGGTGGACAGGACCAGGTGGCCCGTCTCGGCGGCCGCGATGGCCAGCTGGGTGCTTTCCAGGTCGCGCATCTCGCCCACCAGGATCACGTCCGGGGTCTCGCGAAGGGCGCTGCGCAGGGCGTTCGCAAAGCTGTCCACGTCCACGCCCACTTCCCTTTGGCTGATCAGGCTCTTACGGTGCTCGTGCCGGTACTCGATCGGGTCCTCGATGGTCAGGATGTGGACCTTACGCGTTCGGTTGATGTGGTCAATCATGGTGGCCAGCGTGGTGGTCTTGCCGCTGCCGGTGGGCCCGGTTACCAGTATGAGGCCCCGCGGCCGGAAGAGCAGTTCCTGAATGCCTGCGCCCAGGCCCAGTTCCTCGAAGGTCCGGATCCTCCAGGGGATCAGTCGCAGCACCACCGCGACATTTCCTCGCTGACGGTATATGGCCACGCGAAAGCTGGCCTGGTTCTTGAACGCGAAGCCGAAGTCAGCCGACCCTTTCTCCTGAAGCCGCTGCTGATACCTTTCCGGGGCGATGCTTTTCATCAGCGCCGAGGTGTCTTCCGGAGTCAGCGTGTCGGTGCGCAGCGGCTCCAGTTCCCCGTTCAGGCGAAGCATCGGCGGCCTGCCCACCGTCAGTATGAGGTCTTCGGCTTCTTGGGTGATTGCAGCGGTAAGCAATTTGTCTATCTGGATCATCCGAAGGTCCCGCTCCTCTAGCGGCAGAGCACAAAAGATCCCATCACCACGCCCAGGCCGCGGTCGCTTGCCGGCGCGTTGGCCCATGGCGCGGATCTACTTCGATTACTGCGCGGTTCCAGCGACGCGCACCACCTCCTCGACGGTAGTGATGCCCTGTATCACTTTGCGCAGGCCGTCCTCGAGCAACGTAAGCATGCCGTAGGATCGGGCCTTTTCGCGTATCTCGCCGGTGGGGGCTTTGGAAAACGTCAGGTTGCGCAGGTCGGGGTTCATTTCCATTAGTTCGAAGATAGCGATCCGGCCGTGATACCCGCTGCCGTGGCAGCGGTTGCAGCCCGTGCCCTTGTAGAGTGTGATGCCTTCCACGTCCTCCGTTGCGAGGCCGACGCCGCGCAGAAGCTGCTCGGGGGGCTCATAGGGCTGCTTGCAGTTGCCGCACGTGGTTCGGATCAGCCGCTGAGCCATGATGGCCTGGATCGACGACGCCACCATGTAGGGGGCGATGCCCATGTCTATCAGCCGGGGGATGGCACTGGCTGCGTCGTTGGTGTGCAGCGTGCTGAAGACCAGGTGCCCCGTCAGGGCGGCCCGGATGGCGATCTCGGCGGTCACTTCGTCGCGGATCTCCCCGACCAGGATGATCTCCGGGGCCTGGCGCAGCATGGCGCGCAAGATTATGGGAAACGTCCTGCCCAGTTCGGCCTGCACCTGGGACTGGTTTATTCCGGGGAACGTGTACTCGATCGGGTCCTCGGCCGTGATGATCTTGGTGTCAGGGCGGTTCAGTTCGTTCAATGCGGCGTAGAGGGTGGTCGTCTTGCCGCTGCCGGTGGGGCCCGTGACCAGGAAGATGCCGTTGGGGCGCCGGATGATCCGGCGGAAGTGATCCAGGTCGGCCGGATGGAAGCCAAGCTCGACCAGGCTGACCTTGGCGGATTCCTTGTCCAGGATACGCATGACGATGCTTTCGCCGTCGGTGGTCGGTATGTCGCTGACACGCAGGTCCAGCTGCCGGCCGGCGACCGTCATCGGGATACGCCCGTCCTGGGGCTTGCGTTTCTCGGCCAGGTCCATCCCGGCCATCAGTTTCATGCGCGCGATGAGGGAGTTCTGCAGGCGCTTAGGGGGGGATTCCACTTCCTGGCAGACACCGTCAACACGGTACCGGATGCGCAGCCGATTCGTCATCGGCTCCACATGGATGTCGCTGGCTCGCGCCTGCACGGCGTCGCTGACGATCAGGTTGACCAGCCTGACCATCGGTGCTTCTCCTTCGTCATCTTCTTCCTCGGCGCCTGCTTCCTCCACGGCCAGCTCACCCTCGGTGAACGCGCGCAGCATGTTGTCCACAGTGGCTTCCTCGCCCCCGTAGTAGTGTTCAATGGCCTCTACTATGGCTTGCTCGGACGCCAGGACGGGTTTCACGTCCATGCTGAGGATGAACTTCAGGTTGTCTATGGCGCACAGGTCCAGGTCACTTATGGCGACGACCAGCGAGTTGCCCGCCTTCTTCAGCGGCAGGATGTTGTGCATCCTTGCCGTGCTGCGCGGCACGGTATCCACTGCTTCGATCTCCGGGCGTATCTTGCTCAGGTCAACGACGGGCACATCAAACTGCTCGCCGATGCACTTCAGAACATCCTCTTCCGACACGTAGTTGAACTGGACGAGTATCTCTCCCAGCCGGAGCTTCTCGCCGGACTGCTGCTGGTATTCGAGCGCCTTCTGTATCTGCTCTTTCTCCACCAGACCTTTGTCCAGCAAGAGCTGCCCTATCGATTTGCGCACTGCCATACCATTATCTCCAGTTTCTCGGTTATTGCCCTCCCGATTATAAGTCAACCACCAGGTCTTTGCAAGCAGAGTCCTCCGGATTGCCGCGGCTTCCCTGTCGCATCGGGAAAACGGACCGGCCCCCCCTGAAAGGCCGGCGCCGGCGGCCCCCGGCGCGGGCCGCAAGGCCGACGGACACGGATTCTTGAATGGGACGGCTTGTTCCTATAGAATAGCCCCCTGAGACATCTCGTTTCCTTCTATCCTACGACTTCTCATGGCGAAGCTGTTCCAGGCCCGGGGGCTGGTCAAGCACTACAATCGCCGCGCCGTGGTGGACCACGTCAGTTTCGACGTAGAGGCCGGGGAAGCGGTCGGAATGCTCGGTCCGAACGGCGCCGGCAAGACGACGGCCTTCCGCATTTGCGTCGGGTTGGTCAAGCCGGCAGCGGGTTCGGTCGTCTTCAATGGTCGGGACATCACCCGCTTCCCGATGCACAAGCGCTGCCGCCTGGGCATGGGCTACCTGGCTCAGGAGCCGAGCCTGTTTCAGACAATGACGGCTGAGGACAACCTGCTGGCCATCATGGAGATGCAGGGGACGGGCAAGGCCGCACGGCGGAAGAAGGCGGACGAAATGCTCGCGGAATTCGGCCTCGGTTACCTGCGGGATCAGCCCGCTTACACCCTCAGCGGCGGGGAGCGTCGCAGGCTGGAGATAGCTCGCGCCCTCTGCGCCAGCCCCAAGTTAATACTGCTGGACGAGCCCTTCACGGGCATTGATCCGATAGCTGTCGGCGAGGTCCAGGACATGGTGGTCGGCCTCAAGTACAAGGGCATTGGCGTGCTCGTCACGGATCACAACGTGCTGGAGGCGCTGCGGATCACCGACAGGGCCTACATTCTGAGCGAGGGCAAGATCGTCACAGAGGGCACC
>DAOVRD010000008.1 GCA_030628375.1 Planctomycetota bacterium | reverse complement strand
CGCGCGTCCGATTGTCGGATGCCTGTTTGCGTTGTCGGACTCCGGCGCTGCATCGCGCGGTTCCCAAACGCAGTGCTGGCGGTGCGGAGTTGGACCAGCAAGGCAATGGCAGGAAATGTCCATGTCGTGATGGAATAGGCCGGTGCCGAAGACGACACCGCGTGCTTCAGTCGTCGCGCTTGAAATCTTCGAGGTTGATTATGGTGGGACTGACCGGTTGGTCCTGCCCGGGCGTTATGATCTTGCTTTGCTGCTTCTGGCGGAGTTGATTCAATCGTTGTTCAAGGTGCTGCTTGACCTCATCCACTTTAGGCGCGGCGTACTCGCCATACTTCTCGAAAGCCGCCTCAATGGAGTCAACCTCTATCGGGAACGAGACGGGTATCTGCTGAATGCCTGCGGGAGTCTGTATGTTGAGGGCGGCCCGCCCGATGTACCTGACGGCACTGCCGTCGAGGGCAGTCAGAACGTCCACCTGTTTGATGGGGAACCGACGGTCGCCAGTATTGTCCTGTACGAACTCTTCTTTTCTGTAAATCATGTGTCTGTTCTCGTTTACACCAAGTAGGGGAGTTGACGCAAGCGCGCGTCCCGCTTACATACCTTTACCACAGTCGGGCGTGCGCTGCAAGTAAGTCGGGCAGGGGGCAGCGCCCACTTGCACAGCCCATGCCTTCGCCGCGCGGGGGGATACGGTGGTCCCTCGACCGGTGCTGAACCTGGCTGACAAGAACGGCCGGTTTCTGTTGTGCCGTCTCTGGCGCTCCATCACGTCTGCCTGGCGCAGCACGCATGCCCCGACGCCGTCTTGAACTGGCGGTGCTGTCCCTTACGCCGTAGAATGGGCCGGCCTGTGAGAGGACCGACCGTCGAACGACAGGAGGATTGCCGATGGGTGAATGGCCGTCGAGAGAGAAAGCCAGTGCCATCTTGGATGAATGGACCAAGAACAAGAACCTGAGGAAGCACGCTTACGCGGTCGAGGCTGCTATGCGGGCCTACGCTCAGAAGCTTGGGGAAGACGTTGAGAGGTGGGGTGTGGTGGGGTTGCTTCACGATTTCGACTACGAGAAGTACCCCGACGCCGAGAACCATCCCTACCGCGGGGCCGAGTACCTCAAGCAGCGGGGATACGACGAGGAGCTAGTGCAGGCGGTTCTTGCGCACGCCGAACACGCCGGCGTAGAGCGCGACACGTTCCTCAAGAAGGCGATATTTGCGGTGGACGAACTGACCGGACTTATCGTTGCGGTTGCGCTGGTGCGGCCGTCGAAGAAGCTGGCCGACGTCGCGGTGGAGTCCGTCTTGAAGAAGTGGAAAGACAAGCGCTTCGCAGCGGGAGTGGACCGCGGCCTCATCGAACGGGGGGCCCAGGAGCTGGGAGCGCCCCTCGAGGAACACATCGGGACCGTTCTGGAAGCCATGCAAGGCATCGCCGGGACGCTGGGGCTCTGATCGTTCGGATGGACCGGTGGCGCGGCTGCCTGGGCATCTCGGCAGCGTCCGCCCAGGTCTTCGCGAAGTGCAACAGGATGGCGAAAAACGGGACAGGCATAAAACGACCTGCCAGTCCCTGTTTTTCGCCAGTGGTTGCCCCCACGCCTGTGGCCGTGGCCCCGGCCTTTCTCGATCTCAGTCTGCGTAGAGGGGCGTGCAGAGGCGCAATGGCTTCCCGGCGGGACTCTCTTGCCACTGCGTCTCTGAAGACTTGCGTGTTGCTTGACCCCCGCGCCGTCGCGTGGTAGGTTTGCGGCTCGACCTGTTCCCTCTCACAATGGGTTGAACGGAGGAGACCGATGAGAGTGCTGATGTCGAGGCATTCGGAAGGATGGGAGCACACCTACCTGCCGCACGCGGAGGTGGCCATCAAGAAGCTCGGCAAAGAGTCCGGCGTCTTCGAAGCGGTCACGACGGCCCGCAGCAAACTCATAAATGCGAAGGATCTTGCCGGGTTCGACGTGCTCATCTTCGCCGCGACCGGAGAACTGCCGATTGACGACAGCCAGAAGCAGGCGCTGCTGGACTTCGTGCGCGACGGCAAGGGGTTCGTCGGCATTCATAACGCCACGGATGCGTTCTACCAGTGGCCGGACTACGGCGAGATGCTTGGTGGCTACTTCGCGGGGCACCCCTGGAACGAGGAAGTGACCGTCAAAGTGGAGGACACCCAACATCCCGCCACGTGCATGCTGGGCGAGTCCTTCAAGGTCGTGGACGAGATATACACGATGAAGAACTGGGACCGCAGCAAGACGCACGTGCTGATGTCGTTGGACAACAACTCCGTGGACATCTCGAAAGGCACGCGCGAGGACCACGACTATGCGATGGGCTGGTGCCACGAGTACGGGGAGGGCCGCGTCATCTACACGGCGCTGGGCCACCCCGACGAACTGTGGGAACAGGACTGGTTCATGGAGCACATCCTCGGGTGCATCAAGTGGGCCGGCCGCCTTGCGTGATACGCGGGGGCGTGCCGGGCGCCCGGCTCGGCGTGGGCAGACCGGCCTTGAAAGCGACGCAATCGTCGCCTGCTATTCCCGTTTCTTTGCTTTTCGTCTGCGGGCACTTTCCCTATTGTGGCGGGGCTGCAAATGCGCACAAGCACGAACTACCGGGGCGGGCGCCCGATGATCATGTGCAGGCACGGGGTGGCCTCGGCGGGCCACTACCTCGGCGCCGAGGCCGGGCTGCACATACTGCGCGCGGGCGGCAATGCTATGGACGCCGCCGCCGCCGTGAGTTTCGCGCTGGCCGTGTTGGAACCGCACTTGAACGGTGTCGGCGGCGAAGTGCCGGTCCTGCTCTACAGCGCTTCGGACGGCCGGGCCCATGCGGTCAGCGGTCACGGCGTCGCGCCCGCCGCTGCCACCATTGAGCGTTTCCGCGAGCTGGGCATCGAGGACGCGATACCGGGCGACGGGTTCCTTCCGGCCCTCGTTCCGCCGTTCGTGGATACGTGGACCACGGTGTTGGCCCGGTTCGGCACGATGAGACTGACGGACGTCCTGACTCCCGCCCTCGACCTGGCCGAGAAGGGCTTTGCCGTGGGGAACGGGCTCCATGGGTCCATCGCGAAGCATGCCGACCGCCTGCGCAGCGAGTGGCCGTCTTCGGCGGCCAAGTTCCTGCCGGGCGGCGAGCCCCCCGCCGTGGGCACCGTATGGCGCCAGCCGGAACTGGCGGCCACCTTCCGCAAACTCATCGAGGCCGAGGCGGCGCATCGCAAGCGCGAACTGTGTCTCCGCGCGGCGCGAGACCGGTTCTACCTGGGCGACATTGCGGAGGCCATCGTCAACTTCGCGGCCGCCACGCCCGTCAAGGATGCCTCAGGTCAGGAGCACACTTGCCTGCTGACGCTGGACGATCTTGCGGATTTCTCGGCTCGCGTCGAGGAACCGGTCGCCGTCTCGTACAAGGGCATCGAAGTGCACAAGTGCAGCAGTTGGACCCAGGGCCCCGTTCTGCTCCAAGCGCTGAAGCTGCTTGAGGGATTCGCGGTGGCCGAGATGGAACACAATTCGGCGGACTACATACACGCCGTCGTGGAGTGCATGAAGCTCGCCTACGCCGACCGCGAGTTCTATTACGGAGATCCGGACTTCGCCGACGTTCCGTTCGACCGACTGCTGAGTGAGGATTACGCCGCGGAACGGCGGGGGCTGGTGGACATGAAGGCCGCCTCCATGCTGCTCAGGCCCGGGGGGTACGAACCGCTGCGCGCCGAGAATGTGCGCGACGTCCTGGACGTCTTCGTGGGGGAGGGCGCCTGGAAGAACGCTACGGGCGACACCACCAAGCTTGAGGTGGCGGACGGCGACGGCAACATGGTGTCATCCACACCCAGCGGCGGCTGGCTGATGTCCTCGCCGGTGATCCCGGGCGTTGGGTTCCCGTTGGGCACGCGGGGGCAGATGTTCTCGCTTGTGGCCGGACATCCCAACAGCCTTGAGCCCGGCAAGCGCCCCAGGATGACGTTGACGCCCTCTCTTGCCACTCGCGACGGCAGTCCGTACCTTGCCTTCGGCAGCCCCGGCGGCGACTGCCAGGACCAGTGGGCGCTCCAGTTCTTCCTGAACGTGGTGGAGTTCGGGATGTCGCTTCAGGAAGCCGCAGAGGCGCCGACCTTCTTCACGGGCCACTTCCCCTCGTCCTTCTATCCACGCGGGGCCGAGCCGGGCGTCCTCTACGTTGAGGGCCGAATCCCTGACGACGTCCGGATCGAGCTGCAGAATCGGGGGCACATCCTCAAGGTCAGAGGGGACTGGTCGAGCCAGAATGCGCTTGCAGCAATGTCGCATGACGGCCTGCTGACCGCCGCCGCTTCGCCCCGTCCCGAGACGTCCTACGCGTTGGGCTGGTGACGTGGCTCGTTGCGTTACCTAAGCCTGGCCGACGGGTTTGTCTCGCCACGCGAGGGACACGTTCCAGCGCGCCTGGAACTGCCATAGCCGGCGGTGCAGCTCGCGCGCCAGGTTCGCCTCGTGCTCGAACAGGTTGCGTTTCTCTTCGGGGTCTTCATCGAGGTTGAAGAGCTCGTTGGGTTTTTCTCCACGGTTGTCTATCATCTTCCACGGGCCCTTGCGGATCCCGGCGCGCAGGCCGAAGCCGCCGATGAATGCGGCCTCGCGCACTTCGTCCGCCTCGCCCCGAAGCAAAGGGACAAGGCTCACGCCGTCGTAGTCGTGTGTGATACTGGGTCTTCTTTTGTCTGCTCTAACGACTTCTCCCTTTCGAGGCGGCAATGGCAGTTCGAGCACGTCGGCCAGCGTGGTGGCAAAGTCCACGTTCTGAACCAGTGCGTCAGAGACCACGCCGCGCTGCACGAGGCCGGGCAGCCGCACGACGAAGACCATCTTGGCCAGCTCGTCGTAGACGGGCACGCCGTACTTGCGGACGGTTCCGTGCTCCCCGAACGGCTCGCCGTGGTCGGACAGCACGAACACCAGCGTCCGGTCCTTGATGCCGAGCGTTTCGAGTGCCTCCATCACGTTGCCGACCTGTTCGTCGGTGTGCGTCACGTCGCCCATGTAGTTCTCGAGCACGTGGCGCCGGTCCTCGGCCGTCATCCAGTCGCTGGACGGACCGACGGGAAAGGGAATGTAACGTTCCGGCTCCCGGCTCCTGTACATGGTGTCGTACGGCGGCGGCGGGCACCACGGTTCGTGGGGCTCGAACGAATCAATCCAGAGGAAGAAGTCCTCGTCGTGGTGCTCCTCGAGCCATTCGATCGCGGAGTCGAAGAGCAGCTCGGGGCAGGCCCGCCCATAGGTCTTGAGGGCGTAGTGCCGATTCTTGATCGTATTGGGGAAGAAGTGAAGCTCGGCTTCCGGCGCGAAGTCCGGGTAGTAGGCGTGCGGGATGTCGCAGTCCACGTCCGCTACCGGCTTGTGGCACTTGCCTTCCGGGAAGAACCTGAACACGTCGAATCCCCGGTGCATGTTGGAGTTCTCCTGGAAAGGCGTGTCGGAGAAGGCTGCGGTCAGGAAGCCCGCGCCGTGCAGGACCTCCGCGATGTGCATGTCGTAGTTTCGCAGCGGGCACCACGGACGGTTCGTGAAGGTGTAGTTGCCCGAGACGAGCGCCGTGCGGGAGGGGACCGTGATGGGATACTCGGCGTAGGCGTTGCGGAACAAGATGCCCTCGGCCGCAATGCGGTCAATGTGGGGCGTCTGGACGACCCCGTGTCCGCCGCAGCCCAGGAAGTCCGGTCGCAGGCTGTCCAGCATCATCACCAGGACATTCATTCTCGATTCTCCGCGCAGAGGCGGGCTCGTGCCGGGTTGAACCACCTGCGGCACATGAGCCCGAGGTCCAATGCTAATGCGCGTCCGCGAGGTGGGTCAAGGTCCCGGTTGCCAGAGACGCATCGTTGAGGTTATCATTGAGTGGCAGATCCGTGAGGGTGTGTTGATCCGAAGACTGCTTGAGCGCACGTAACCCGGAGGCAATGACATGAGGCGCGTTCCGACGCAAAGGCAGTCGCGGAAGGTCTTCCTGATCGGTGCACTGTGCGTCGCCGCGGTGCTTGCCTCGCCTCTGTGCCTGGCTGCGGAAGGCGAAGACACGCTCCTGGACGACTGGCACGCGCTGTACATCGGAGGGGCAAAGACAGGCTACCAGCACGAGGAGATAAGACGCGAGGTCACTGGCGGCACGACCAGGTTCCGAACGCGCGCCCGTCAGGAACTGACAATCTCTCGTGCGAACTTCCAGATACGAATCGCTATGGACACCGAGGTCGTGGAGGATGTGGATGGTCGGCTCATTGCCTTCAAGCACGAGACAACTCAAGGCCCGCTGTCTCACACCGTTGAGGGAGTCGTAGAAGGGGACGAGTTGGTCATAACCGTAAGCAGGGGGTCGAACCGTACGGTCAGACGGGTTCCCGCGCCCCGGGGCCTCTGCCCGCGGGCTGCTTGGATGCTCATGCGGGAGAAAGGCTTGGAGCGCGGCACCCGTTACGCCGTGCAGGTGTTCCTTGCAGAGCTTCCGGAGCGCGACGTGACGATGGAGGTCACCGTCGGTGAAAAGGAACCGGTGCAGCTCTATGAGGTCACCAGGACGCTGCATCGCATGGACGTGACGACCAACATACTTCCGGGCGTGCCCCTGACGACCTGGGTGGACGGTGAGGTGACGGTGTGGCTCTCGCGTGTGGCCTTCTCACCCTTGATAGTGGTCGAAATGCGGAAGGTGCCGAAAGAAGTGGCGCTGTCGCCCGCCGAACCGGCAGAGATGTTCTTCGCTTCTCTTGAGCGTACGGACAAGCCGATCCCCAACCCGCGACAGCTTGAGTACCTGGAGCTGGTCTTGGTGCGCGCGGAAGGCGTGTCGGCTGAACTGCACGTGCCGTCCGACGGCTACCAGCAGGCAAGGGAAACGAAAGCGGGCCTGGCGGTCACCATCCGCAGGGCCCATGGCGACCCGGCGAAGAGCTACACGCTGCCTTACGCGGAAGCAGAGCACGCGGACCTGCTTCAGCCCAACCAGTGGCTGGAGATCCAGGACCCTCTGGTGGCGCAGATGGCGCGGGAAGCAGTGGGAGAGGAAGTGGATGCGCTTGCGGCGGCGCGCCGGATTGAGAGCTTCGTGGAGAAGGTGATCACGAAAAAGGACATGAGCATGGGTACTGCCAGTGCCGCCGAGACCGCGGAGCACAAGACGGGCGACTGCTCCGAACACGCGGTGCTGGTGGCTGCGCTGGCGCGCGCGGCAGGCATTCCCAGCCGCGTTATCGGTGGCCTGTCCTGTCTGGGTGAGGTCCCCGGGCGGCAGGGGGGCGTGTTTGGCTACCACATGTGGGCTGAAGTCTACGTGGGCGAATGGCTGCCACTGGACGCGGCCCTTGGCGGCCACGACGCCACGCACCTGGTGCTGGCACGTACAGACTTGAACGGCCCGGGCGACCTGCTGGACATCGTTTCCGGTATCTGTCAATTCCTGAGCAAAGTCAAGATCAAGGTGGTTGAAGCTCGAGCCCAGGCCGCTGCCGTGTCGCACGCGGTCGGGCCGACCGAGGGCTAGGCGGACAGACGGCCGTGCTCGGGCAGGGCTTGCCTGGAGGGTTGTGTTGACTGCGCTTCTGCCGTGCCGCAGACTGGAGTCATGGTGAAGAACCGAAGGGTCATAGGTGCAATCGTTGTTGCGTGTGCGCTGGTTCTGCTGGTCGGCCTGCTGCGGGTTCTTTGCGGAATCCTGGTCGATTACTGGTGGTTCCGTTCGGTCGGTTTCTCATCCGTCTACATCCGCGTGTTATCCGTAAAGGTGCTGCTGTGGTGGATGGGGTTTGTCCTGGGTTTCGGCGCGACGGCCTCCGGATACCTGATCGCGCGCAGGATTGCGGCTCCGACGCCCGCAGCGACTTACCGGTGGGGGCCCTGGACGTTTTCACCGCTCGGGTTCCGTCGGTTTGTGGCTGCGCTTTGCTGGACCGCGGCGGTCCTGGTGGGCCTGGTCGCAGGGAGCGCGGTCGTGGCCTTGTGGTACCGGACGCTCCTTTTCCTGAACCGGGTCCCGTTCGGCCATGTGGATCCCGTGTTTCACAACGACGTCGGTTTCTATGTTTTCGTTTATCCGCTGGCTGTCTACCTGCGCAGCCTGGCGCAGGTGCTGGTGTGGTGTTCCTTTGCCACGGCGGTGTTCTACTACGTGGCCTCCGGTGCGCTTGTGGTGCGGAAGTCACTGGTTATTCCGCGCCGGGCGTTTTCGCATCTGAGCAGGACGGTTGGGGTCGTTTTCGTGCTGGTTGCGGCCGGGTACTTCCTGGACCGGTATTCGCTCCTGTACAGCAGCGAAGGCGTAGCTTTCGGTGCGGGCTACACCGACATCCACGCCCGGCTGCCGGCCTGTTGGATCATGCTGGTGGCGAGCCTGGGCACAGCATTCGTCTTTTTCCTGGCGGGGTCCCCTCGCAGGCTCAAGCTGGTCGGTGTATCGGTGGCGGTGTGGCTGGGCTGCACCGTCCTGTTCCAGGGGGTATACCCGGGATTCCTCCAGTGGTACAGAGTGAATGCGAACGAGTTCCAGCTCGAAGAACCTTACATCAGGAACACAATCGAGCAGACCCTGAAGGCCTACAAGATGGACGTCATTAAAGAGGTCCCGTACCCCGTAGCGGAGGACGTCAGCTATGAAGAGGTCGTGTCCGACCGCCTGACGATCAACAACATCCGGCTCTGGGACTGGCGACCGATGCGCGACGCTTACCGGCAGATACAGGAGATGCGCCTCTACTACGATATCAGTGAAGTGGATGTGGATCGCTACACGTTGGAGCGGGGCTACACGCAAACCATGGTCGCGCTGCGAGAACTGAACCACGGCAAGCTGCCGGCCAAGGCGCAAAGCTGGGTGAACATGCGCCTGGATTACACGCACGGCTACGGTCTGTGCCTGAGCGCCGTCAACGAGCACACCGAGAAAGGGCTGCCCGTGCTCAGGGTGAAGGACATCCCCCCGAAGGGCCCGCCGGGACTGGAACTGGAACGCCCGCAGATCTACTACGGCGAGAAGACCGAGAATTACGTCTTTGTCAACACGGGACGCGAAGAGATTGATTATCCGATGGGGGACACGAACGTCCGGACGCGCTATGGGGGCAGGGGAGGGGTGCCGGTTGCGAGCCTGTGGCGCAAGCTCGTCTTTGCGGTTCAGTTCCGCGACGTGAAGATCCTGCTGGCCGATCTCCTGGTGCACGGCAGCCGTGTCATGTACTATCGCCTCGTCCCAGAGCGCGTGCGCCGCGTCGCCCCCTACCTCATGCTGGATCGGGATCCCTACTCCGTAATCCATCAGGGACGCATCTACTGGATTCAGGATGCTTATACCAGGAGCAGCTTCTATCCTTACAGCGAGCCGAGTCGGCTCGGCAGGCTCAACTACATTCGCAACTCCGTCAAGGTCGTCATTGACGCCTATGACGGGAGCATGGTCTTCTACGTGGCCGACGAGGAAGACCCGCTGGTGCGGGCCAACGCCCGTGCCTTCCCGCACGTCTACAAGAGCATGTCGGAAATGCCGGCCGGCCTGCGGAGCCACGTCCGCTATCCAGAGGACATGTTCGATATCCAGTCGGACAAGCTCGCAAGCTTCCACATGCGCGACCCACAGGTGTTCTACAATCAGGAGGACGTGTGGGACGTGCCGCTGGAGACGTACGGGTACGAAAAACTCCGGATGGAGAGTTACTACATCATTATGCGCCTGCCGGACAGTGAACGTGCCGAGTTCCTTGTGATGCTTCCGTTCACGCCCAGAGGCAAGCCCAACATGATTGCGTGGCTGGCGGGACGCTGCGACGGGGAGCACTACGGTGAGCTGCTGCTCTACAGGTTCCCGAAAGGGAAGATCATCTACGGTCCGAGTCAGATAGAGGGTTACATTGACCAGGACTCGGAGATCTCCCAGCAACTCACCCTGTGGGGCCAGCGCGGCAGCTCCGTCATCAGGGGCAATCTCCTGGTCATACCCATCGCCGGGGGCATTCTCTACGTTGAGCCGCTCTACATCCAGGCCGAGCAGGGCGCAGTGCCCCAGTTGAAGCGCGTCATAACGGCTCTGGGCGAGCGCGTGGCAATGGAGGCGACACTTTCAGAATCCCTCGCAGCCCTCTTCAGAGGCCAAGAGGCGCCGGCGGCAGAGGAGGGCGTCGAGGAACCTGCACTTCCCGCGCCGGTTGTGGACAGGGATGTCCGACTGCTGCTGGACGAGGCGGTTCAGCATTACGACAAGGCCCAAGAAGCCCTCGGGAAGGCGGACTGGGAAGACTACGGCCGACATATGCGCGAGATGAGGGCCAAGCTCGGCGCCCTGAAGGACAAGCTGCCGGCGGCGCCGGTCGAGTAGCCGTCGCGGGTCCCCGCCGTCGAGGTCGCCGACGGCCGCGCTGCGTTGAATCGGTCTGGCAGGTTTTGAAGCGGTTGCGGTGCGCCAAAGGGGGCGGGCCCGCAGTCATCCCGTCTTGCCGTTCACGCTTTGCCCATCCGTCCCGGAGTCGGATTCCCGCCAGCCGGCGTGTAGCTTCAGCAGCGAGTAGAGGGCGAACACCAGCATTATGGCCAGCGATGCAGCGAAGACGATCAGCTTCGGCCATGGGATCCTGCCGCTCATCAAGGTATCAAGGATCACGTTGGTTCCCGAGACGACGAAGATGGCGCCGGGCAGCATGCACAGCCAGGACCAGAAGAGGTACGTGGCGAACCGGATGCGCGTGAGTCCAAAGCCGTAGTTCTGCCAACTGAAAGGGACGATGGGGAAAAGCCGCATGAGGGCCACTACCAGGGCGCCGTGGCTGGCCACCAATGCGTCGAGCCGACGGAACTTCGGCTTAGTGGCAAGCCATTCCGCTACGGCCTCTCGGGCGAAGTAGCGCGCGATCAGGAAGGACACGCAGGCCCCCAACGTCTTGCCGGCGCTGACGCAGACAAGGGCCGTGACGGGACTGAACAGCACGGCGGCGGTCGCCGTTACCGGGGACCCGGGAATGACCGCCACCGCAGCCCCCGCGCGAAGGATGATGAAGGCAATCGGCGCGATCGGTCCCAGGGCGGCTATCCAGTCGCGCAGGTCGGCAAGCTCCTTGCCGGCGCCGCAGCTGTAAGCCACAGTCCAGACCACCAGGACCACGGCTACCAGGACAATCGGCCGCCACCAGCCCTTTATCCTGGGTCGGCTCTGGCCTCCGGCGCCCTCGATGTCAGAGGTTCCATTCACTGTCCTTGGGGGCCCTCTCGCCAAGCACGGCCAGCGTGTCGTCACGTCGCCTTGCAGACGAAATCAAGGTATTTCCCGCCGGGCGCGCGTTCTATCCGAGGAACCAGCGTGAAAGAGATCTCAACGGGAAACCCCAGGTACTCCCGGAACTCCTCGATGATCTTCTGCTTGTGGTTCTCCGAGAAGTCGTCCATGGGCACTATCAGCATCTCAAGCCGGTCGCGTTCGTGCTGGATGACCTTGAACTGCCGAATCCCCGTCATCTCCGCCATGACGTGGCTGAGGTGCTGGGTGAACTTGATCCGCCCGTCGGGCAGCAGGACCTGTCCGCGCTGGCGGCCTATGATTTCCTTCAGCCGCATGAGGCGACGGCCGCAAGGGCATGGCTCCGGCACCTCCGTCGAGTAATCGCCCACGTCGTAGCGGATGATGGGCGAAGCGTAATTCGCCAAAGCCGTGACGACCACCTTGCCGGGCTGTCCCGGCTCGCACGGCTCGTTGTTCTCGTCCAGTATCTCCAGAAGCACGTTCTCCTCGTGAACGTGGTAACCGGTGCCGCCGGGGCATTGACTGGCGATGTAGCCGGTTTCCACGCACGTGTAGAGGTCCCAGACCGGCACGTTGAAAGTCGTTTCGATGCCGCGCCGCACGTGCTCGAACAGGACCTCGCCAACTGCCGTGACGACCTTTAGCCCGGGGAGATTAAGGCCGCGCTCCGCCACGGCCCGGCGCAGTATGTCCAGGTTGCTCGGATAAGAAAGCAAGTAGTCCGACCTGGCATTGAGAAGGAAGGAGAGCTGAGTGTCCAGGTCCTGGCTGATGTCCATGACGTGCGAGGGTCCGGTGGCGAAGCACTTATCAAGGTTCCCGCCCCAGCCGTCGCCGTGGGCGCCTGTGTCGGTCCTGGCCTGCTGGAACTGCTCCGGGAAGCGACGTATTACGGCCAACGACCGGCGGGGGTCGATCCCTGCCCAGACCATGTCGCGGATGTTGCACGCTTCCCACATCAAGGTTGTTATGTTTGTGCTCAGCAGGCGTACGGGCGCGCCAATGGAGCCGGAAGTGGCCAGTTCGCCCGTTACATCTGTGTGAGGAGGAAGCTGCGAGGCGCGTATCCGATCGAAGTTGTCCTGCAGATCAGTGCGGGTGAGGACGGGCATGCGTCGCAGCTCCGCCAACCCGCTCATGCTCTCCGGGTCCAGTCGCGCGGCCCTCATGCGTTCGGCGTACAAAGGGCACCGATCCCGCGCGAACCGAAGCAGTGAGCGGAGTTGGCCCAACTGGCGGCTTTCTATCTCGCCGCGCTCTCGCCATTCGTTGGCCAGCAGTTCGTTGGTGAGCACCCACAGGGTCGCAGCCAGCCCGCTGGGAAACGTGGGAGATATGTAGTCCGGCGTGCAGCGCAGCTCGAAGTCTGCCGGCAGCGATCGGTGCTTGCCATCACGGATGTGTCCAAGGCCGTTCATGATGTCCGGCTCTCCGGACCTTGTGCTGTCCTTGCGAATGTCGCCCCTACGTGGCGTTGCAAACGAAGTCCAGGTACTTGCCGCCTGGCGTGCGCTCTATCTGATCAACCAGGGTGAAAGAGACCTGAACGGGAGCGCCGAAGTAAGATTGGAACTCTTCGGTGATGATCCTCTTGTGTTCGTCGCAGAAGTCTTCAAAGGGCACGATGACGACCTCCACGTGCTCGCGCGTGTGCTGCACTACTCTGAACTGTCGCACTCCTCCCACTGTCCGCATCATCACACCAAGGGGCGTGCTGAACTTGATGCGGCCATCGGGCAGCAGCAGTTGTCCGCGCTTGCGGCCGATGATCTCCTCCAGACGCGTCAGTCCGCGCCCGCAAGGGCAGGGCCCCGACATCTGCCGCGCGTAGTCGCCCACGTCGTAGCGTATCACCGGCGTGGCATAGTTGGTCAGCGCCGTCACGACGACCTTCCCCGGCTGTCCGGGCTCACAGGGCTGATCGTCTTCATCCAGGATCTCGACCAGCACGTTCTCGTCGTGCACGTGGTAGCCGTGTCCGCTCGGGCACTGGCTGGCGACATAGCCGACCTCGACGCAGCTATAGAGGTCCCAGACCGGGGCATTGAAAGCGCGCTCGATGTTGCGCCGCACGTCGTCCGGCACGGGTTCGCTTATGGTCTGGACCAGCTTCAGGCCGGGCAGTTCAAGGCCGCGCTCCACCAGCATCCTCGCGAGAATCTCCAGACTGCTGGGGTAGGAAATCACGTAATCCGGGTTGGCCTCGACTGCGAAGGCGAGCTGATCTTCGTAGTCCGCTCCGATGTCCATGAGGTGGGCCGGGCCTGTGCCAAAACACCGGCCCAAGGCTCCGCCCCAGCCCTGTGAATGAGAACTGTTGCCGCCCCACCCCTTGTGGGATTCCTCGTCGAAATGACGTATTGAGACCAGCGAACCGGTCGGGTTGATGCCAGCCCAGACGTGGTCCCGCACGCTCAGTGCGATCCACAGGAGCACCGTGATGTTGGTCCCCAGCAGAAGCACAGGCGCGCCAATGGACCCGGACGTCTTCAGATCGCCCACCGTCTTTGTGCTGGGCGGGAGCTTGCTTGCCCGCACGCGATGAAAGTCGTCCTGCAAGTCGCGGCGAGTGAGCAAGGGCAGGCGCCGGAACTCCTCGAGCCCCGTCATGGTCTGCGGGTCCAGGCCGACGGCCTGCATGCGTTCGGCGTACAAAGGGCACTGTTCCCTGGCGAACTGGAGCAGCAGACGCAGTTGTGCCAGTTGGTCGGCGCGAATCTCTCCGGCGTCGCGCCACTCGTTCGCCAGAAGGTGGTCGGTAAGCAGACAGACGCTTGCAATCTCAGCTATTGGGAACGGAGGGTAGCTGTAGGCCGGTCTGCAGTGAGGTGCATACTCTGGAGGGAGCGACCGATGCCTGCCGTCCCGGATGGATTTCGGGCCGTTCATGAAGCTCCGCTTCTTCAGGACGCTGTTGCGCGCCTCGCGGCTCGCACGATGCACGTGCACGATAGTATTCGGTTTTCCCCTGTTCTTGCAAGCAGCGGCTCCTCGTTGCGACCAGAGCGCCCCGCCGCTTCTGGAGGAACGGGCGGCGTCTGGGCCCTCTTGTGAAAAGGGACGAAGGCGCGAGGCCGCCGGGCCGGCTGACCGTGCTGCATGGACAAGCTGCCGGGCGTTTGATAGTTCTAGTGCTGTCAAAGTCTGCGCGTTGTGGGCTGGTGGGTTTGACAGGGCGCGCGGTTGCGCCGTCTCCGAGGACGTGGGTGGAGAGTCGGGAGTGGACAATGACTGAAACTGATACGGTGAAGGTAGCCATCGTGGGCTACGGAAACGTGGGAAGGGGCGTTCATGCGGCCATGGCATGGAACCCCGACATGTCCCTTGTCGGCATCATAACCAGAAGGCCCGAACAGGTGAGAAAGGAAGCGCCCGATGTCGCCGTCCATGACGCCGGCTCCCCGGTCCGCGTTGATTGGGCAACGGAGCTGCCCGTAGACGTGGCGATACTGTGTGGAGGCTCGAAGAGCGATCTGCCGGAACAGGGGCCGCGCTTCGTGGAGCACTTCAACACGGTGGACAGCCTGGACACTGCGCTGCGGGTGCCCGAGTACTGCGCACAGATGGACAGGGCAGCAAAGGCACACGGCAACGTCGCTATCTGTGCGGCCGGGTGGGACCCCGGCTTCTTCTCGATAGAAAGGGCCCTGGCCGATGCTTTCGTGCCGGGGTCGAAGGCCCATACATTCTGGGGGCCCGGTGTGAGTCAGGGGCACACCAACGCCGTAAGGCAGATCGAAGGCGTCCAGGACGCCATCCAGTACACGATTCCCATAGACGAGGCAGTTCAACGGGTCAGGGCTGACGAGAACCCGGACCTGGCGGGTGGGGAGAAGCACTGGCGGGATTGCTATGTCGTCGCTGGGCCCGGGGCCGACCCGGAGAAGATAGCAAGAGAGATCAGGACGATGCGGGACTTCTTTGTCGGCTATGACACAAAAGTAACCTTCGTATCTCAGGATGAAATGGACGAGAGAAGAGCCAGGATGGCTCATTGCGGGTTCGTTCGGTCCTGCGGGACCACAGGGCAGGGCAACAGGGCGCTGATTGAGCACAGGTGCGACTGGGAAAGCAATCCGGAGGCAACGGGAAGCATTCTGACGGCTTGCGCACGGGCCGCCTACAGGTTCAGCAAAGAAGGTAGGAGCGGCGCGTTCACAATGCTGGACGTGCCTCCAGCGTACTTCAGTGCGCGTTCCCGCCAGGAGTTGCTGGGCGAGCTTATGTGAGATGCGCGGGCGCGGCGCTCAGGTGGCGTTGCAGACGAAGTCCAGGTACTTGCCACCGGGCGTCCGCTCTATGCGAGAGACAAGAGTGAAGGAGACCCGGATCGGAAACTCGAAGAAGGCGTGAAACTCCTCTGTGATCTTCCTCTTGTCCTCATCTGCGAAGCCTTCCATTGGCACGATGACCATCCCAACGTGGTCACGGCTGTGCTGGGTAACCTTGAACTGGCGGATCTGGCCCATGTCGCGGAAGGCTACGCTGAGATCAGAGCTGAACTTCACGCGGCCGTCGGGCAGCAGAAGTTGGCCGCGCTGGCGCCCGACGATCTCCTTCAGACTCATGAGACCGCGCCCGCAGCGGCAGGGCTCTTCCACCGCCACCGCGTAATCGCCCAGGTCGCAGCGGATGAGCGGGAAGCCGTAGTTCATGAGCGCCGTGACCACAACCTTGCCCGGCTCGCCGGGCCGGCACGGCTGGTCGTCCTCATCCAGTATCTCGACGAGCACGTTCTCCTCGTGGACGTGGTAGCCGTTCCCGCCGGGGCACTGGCTGGCTATGTAGCCCACCTCGACCGAGCTGTAGAGGTCCCACACTGGCGTCCCGAAGGCGGCCTCAATGCTGTGGCGCATGTCTGGCGGAAGCACTTCCCCGACGGCCAGAACAACCGCCAACCGGGGAAGCTCGATCCTGCGCTCGCCGAGCCTGCGGCCGAGCATCTCCAGATTGGTCGGATAGGATAGCAAACAGTCCGGATTCGCCTTGAGCAGAAAGGAGATCTGGTCTTCCACGTCCTGGCTTATGTCCATCAGGTAGGCTGGTCCTGTCACAAAGCAGGCGCCGAACGTTCCGCCCCAACTGTCCAGGCGGACGCCCTGTCTTGTGCGACTTGGGTGGTCTCCTCTGGAGAAGTGGCGTATGGAGGCGAGCGAACCGTGCGGATCAAGGCCCGCCCAGACGTGGTCTCGGACGTTCAGCGCGGCCCACATCAAGGCCGTCACGTTGGTGGTCAGCACGCGCACCGGCGAGCTGGTAGAGCCCGAGGTGGCCAGCTCCTCGGTCACCACTGTGCCCGGCGGAAGCTCGCGGCACTTTATCTGCTCGAAGTTGTCCCGCAAGTCAACCCGCGTAAGCAACGGCACGCGTTGAAGCTCGTCAACGCCGCCCATTGTCCCCGGGTCCAGGCCGCAGCTCCGGATGCGATCCGCGTAGAAGGGGGAGTGCCCTTGCGCAAATCGGAGCAGTGATTGCAGTTGCCCAAACTGGCGACCTTTGACCTCACTGCGGCTGCGCCATTCGTTCTCCAGCAGCTTGTTGACCAGAATCTGCACGCTCGCGCTCGAGGAGCTTGCCACTGCAGGAAAGCTGTAGCTCGGCGCACCGCGCAGTTCGAATTCCGCCGGCAGCGATCGGTGCTTGCCGTCTTCGGCCGATCCGGAAGCGTTCATTGTCCGCTGCTCTTCTGGAGGCTTGCGGCGCGCTGCATGCACCGCCTAAGTGGCCTTGCAGATGAAGTCAAGATACTTGCCACCGGGAGTGCGTTCTATTCGAGGAACAAGAGTGAAGGAAACCCGAATCGGGGACCCGAAAAACGTGTGAAACTCCTCTGTGATCTTCCTCTTCTGCTTATCTCCGAAGCCTTCCATTGGCACGATGAAAACCTCGACGCGGTCACGGCTATGCTGGATGACCTGGAATTGACGGACCTGGCCGACATCGCGGAGGACCACGCTGAGATAGGCGTTGTACTTCACGCGGCCGTCAGGGAGCCGCAGTTGGCCGCGCTGGCGGCCGACGATCTCCTTCAGGCCCATGAGGCCGCGCCCGCAGCGGCAGGGCTCTGACATCGCCACCGCGTAATCCGCCAGGTCGGAGCGGATGATCGGGAAGGCGTAGTTCATCAGCGCCGTGACTACAACCTTGCCCGGTTCGCCCGGCTCGCACGGCTCATTGTCCTCATCCAGTATCTCCAGCAGCACGTTCTCCTCGTGGACGTGGTAGCCGTTCCCGCCGGGGCACTGGCTGGCTATGTAGCCCGCCTCGACCGAGCTGTAAAGGTCCCACACTCGCGTCCCGAAGGCGGCCTCAATGCTGTGCCGCATGTGTTGGGGAAGCACTTCGCCGACGGCCATGACAAGTTTCAAGCGGGGAAGGTTGACCTCCCCCTCAACCAGCATCCGGCCCAGGGTCTCCAGATTGCTTGGGTAGGACAGCAGGTAGTCGGGGTCCGTTCGAATGAGGAGAGCGAGCTGAGCTTCGACATCCTGGCCGATGTCCATGAGGTGCGCCGGTCCCGTGCGGAAAGAGCCGCCAAAGGATCCCGCCCAGTCGTCCACACGTAGACCCTCCTCGGTGTGGGCCTGGCGGGCCTCCTCTGAACAGTGACGTATGGACACCAGGGAACCGTGTGGGTTAATCCCGGCCCACACGTGATCGCGCACGTTCAGGGCCGCCCACATCAGTGATGTAATGTTGGTGCCGAGCAGATGCACCGGGGACCCGGTGGATCCGGAGGTTGCCAGCTCTCCACGCACTCGCGTGCTCGGCGGAAGCTCACGGCATCGTATCTGCTCGAAGTTGTCCTGCAGATCGGCTCGCGTAAGCAGCGGCATACGTCGCAACTCCTCGATTCGACGCACTGCCCCGGGGTCCAGACCGCACGCCCGAATGCGGCTGGCGTAGAAGGGAGAATGCCGCGCTGCGAGCTGCAGCAGCGACCGCAGTTGCCCCAGTTGCCGTGCTTCGATCTCGCTGCGGTCGCGCCACTCGTTCTCCAGCAGGGCATTGGCCAGGACCCATATGCTCGTGGCGCGTGAGGTGGGCAGCACCGGGAAGTTGTAGTCAGACGTGCCGCGCAGTTCGTAATGTGCAGGCAGCGATCGGTGCTTGCCGTCCTGAAATGTATCGAATTGACTCGTCGGCCCGCTCCTGGACTTCATGCCTCTGGAACAGAACCAGCCTGCTGCATGACCTGACGACGTCTTGAGGCACCTTGCTGTGCCGGCCCGAAGGGCGATCTTCAGTGCGGACTACGCGGCGCTGCTGAAAAGCTCCAGGCCCACGTTGATGCAGTTCCTGTAGAATATCCGGCCATATGATCGGGCTATGACGGCCCTTATGCCGCACAGCTTGAGAGCGATGGCGGCTTGTTCCCTCGAGGAGCCGCATCCGAAGTTCTCGCCGGCCACAATGACGTCGCCCGGCCGCACGTCCCGGCGGAACTCGGGACAAACCGCCTCGAAAGCATGTTCGCCCCAGACTGCCTGATCAGTTGTTCTGAGATACTTGCCGGAGATTATCTGGTCCGTGTCAATGTGATCGCCGAATCTCCAGATGCGGTTACGGTCGGCGTCGAATCCAATGTCCTTCAGGATGACTGCCGACGGCTTCGCTCCTTTGTCGCTTGGACGTGGTACGCTCCTGCGTTCCCCTTTCCAATGGCCGCGACGCGGGCAACTGGGGGCTGCGACCATGCCTTCCACCGCTGAACGGCCCACCGTGGCGGGAGATGCAAGGAATATCTCGGCGTTCTTCGATCCCATTCGGCCGACGAAGTTGCGGTTCGCCGTTGAGATGCATACCTCTCCGGCTGCCAACACGCCCATGTGCATGCCCAGACAAGGGCCGCAACTCGGGGGCAACACGGTGGCACCTGCATTGACGAAGAACTCCGCCAGTCCTTCTCTGCACAAGTCCTGGTAGACCCTCCTCGATGCGGGGCAGATCAGCAATCTGACGTGCGGAGCGGCTGCGCTGCCTTCCATCGCTTCTGCCGCTGCTCGGAAGTCCTCCATCCTTCCTCCCGTGCAGGTCCCCACGACGGCCACGTCAATCCGTTTGCTCACGGAACTGGCGGCTTGCACGTTTCCCACACTGTGCGGCAGCGCCACCAGCGGCTCGAGTTCGTCGAGGTCGAAGTCTATTGATACGACCTCGTCGCTGCCCGCGTCATCCCAATCCGGCGGGAGAAACACGGCCGTCTTCGCGCCGAACTCTGTCGCCATATTGCACAGCACGGCCTTGCCGGAGAGCGTGAAGGAGTGGTCGCTGGCGAACTCGATCGCCCGGTAGGTCGCGAAATCAGTGCCGAACGTGCCGGCAATGCCCAGCGCCACGTCTTTGGCCATGACGCCCTCGGGCGGTTCTCCTTTGAGGTTCAGTCGAATGATTTCGGGGATCTTCAGCCACGTTGTTCCCTCCGTCAGGATGTTGGCCATGTCCATAGCGCCGAAGCCGATGCCGAGACAGCCTCTTGCGCCGATGGTCGGCGTATGCGAATCGCCTCCCGCAAGAAGAGATCCGACCTGGACCGTCTGGTCTTCCAGGATAATCTGATGGCAGATCCCGCTGCCGCCCTCGTAGAATCGGAGGCCATATTGCTGCCCGAATTCCCTGCTGCGACGGTGGATGTCGGCGGTTCTCTCGGTATTGGGCGGCCATATGTGGTCGAAGATCAGGAAGGCCCTGTCCGGACGGCACAGTTCTCGAACTCCCCTTTCTTCGATATACTGCGCCGCGAGGACGACAGAGCCGTCGTGGACCATGGCGTAGTCGAACGTCACGTCGAGTTGCTCACCGGGCTCGACCCTCTTGCCGGCAGCCCGCGACAGGATCTCCAGGACGAGGCTTCTCATTCTGCCACCATGGGTGCAGAAGGTTTGTCTCGCTTCAGCGCTTCTTGAATCATCTGCATGACTTCGGCACGGCTTATCTCTTGTCTTCGTTCCTGAGACAGGGCCTTTATGCGGTTGGCGATCTGCGTCTCGGCTTCGGCGTCCAGGACGACGCCCGCCTCTCTGCATAGGAATCGGACATTGCTCTTGCCGGCATGCTTCCCGAATGCCACTTCATGCTCGCGGCCGACCCATTCCGGCGGGAAAGCTTCGTAGGTCCGGATGTCTTTGCGCAGGAGTGCTTGCACATGAATCCCCGATTCATGACGGAAGACGTTCCTGCCGAGGATGGGCTTGTTGAACGGGATGTCCAGCCCTGAAATGTCACTTACCATCGCGGACAGTCGCGCCATTTCGATAAGGTCAACGCCCATATCAACACCGTAGCCCACTCTCATCGCCAGGACGAACTCATCCATTGCGGTGTTGCCCACCCTGTCTCCCAGTCCGTTCACCGTCACCTGGATCTCCTCTGCGCCGGCTTGTGCGGCGGCCAGACTGTTCGCGACGGCCAGCCCCAGGTCGTTGTGAAAATGCACCGCTACGGGCAGCTTCACCTCTTCCTTGAGGCCACTTGTGAGTCTTGCCACTTTTTCCGGCACTCCGACACCGGCCGTGTCGGTCAACCCGATACAGTCCGCGCCTGCCTCGCGGGCCACCGTACTGAACTTGAGAAGGCGCTCCCATGGGGTCCTGGTCCCATCTTCGCAGCTAAACCTGACGAACAGGCCGCGGCTCTTCGCCCACTCGACTACGTGGGGAATTCGGCTCTCGAGTTCTTGAGCCGAACAGGACAATCTGGCCTGAATCATCGCATCGGAGGAGGGCACGAATATCACCACGTGTCGCACTCCCGCCGCCAGCGCGGCCGCCACGTCTTCCTCTTTCAACCGTGCCAGGCTGAATACGTTCGCGTCGAACCCCTTCTCCACAACAGCACGAATGGCTCCTTGCTCTTCGCTGGACACAGCGGCAAAGCCGGCTTCGAAGTGGCGTATGCCCGTCTTGACCAGTTGGGCGGCGATCCGAATCTTATCTTCGACGGAGAACACCACCCCGGGGGTCTGTTCGCCTTCTCTCATGGTGTTGTCGTATAGCCGAACGGACCTCTTCGGGGCGCGCTCTGCGTTGTCTGCTGGCGGCATAACAGGTGGCTCCGTAGAAGAACGCGCAGACGTCATTCCGCTTGCCGGGACCCGGCCCTGACGTTTTGCTCGACCGCACAGAGCACTTCCTCGGTGCTATGGCTTCCGCCGGCATCCGGGGTCAGGAAGGCTTCTGCGATGGCCTGCTCCGCTGCTGCGCGCAGGGCCCGCGAATCTTGCTCTTGTCCAAGCCGTTCTAATAGCAGACACGAGGAGAAGACCATTCCGTACGGATTCGCGATGCCTTTGCCGGCGATATCGGGGGCGGAACCGTGAACGGGCTCCGCCAACGCCGTCTCCGGTCCGATGGACAGACTGGGGGCAAATCCCAGACCGTCCGAGGCGCCCGCCGCTACATCCGACAGGATATCCCCGTACATGTTCATCGTTAGTATGACGTCGAATCTGCCCGCATCCCGCACCAGGTGATAGGCCGCCGCGTCCACCAGTTCCTCGCGGACCTCCATGTCCGGATAGTCACGGCCGACCTCCAGGCAAATCCCACGAAACATGCCGTCTGACAATTTCAGCACGTTGGACTTGTGCACCACGGTCACTCTCGTTCGGCCAAGGTGCCGTGCATGCTCAAATGCAAACCGCGCCAGACGCTCCGTGTTCCTGGCCGTCACGACCTTCTCGGCTACGGCCTCTTCGGGCCCATTGCTGCGCTCGCGTCCTGCGTAGAGGCCCTCGATATTCTCGCGAACGATAATCACGTCCATCTTGCGCTCGCCCTTCAACCTGCTCTTAACGGGCCGTATGTTGGCGAACAGGTCGAAGTGCTTTCTGAGCAGCAGAATCGGGCTCTCATAGCCCGCTACTCTCGATCGTGGCGACCGGGTGGCGCCGAACAGTATTCCCCGACAAGAACGTATCCTTTGCAGGTCCTCGGCGTCGAGCGTTCTTCCAGTGCGACGAAAATGCTCATATCCCGCTTCGATCTCCAGGAAACCAACGCCAAAACAGGAGTTCAACAGCCTCGATACCGCTTGAGCCAGTTCGCGGCCGATCCCGTCGCAGCCGATGAGTGCAACCGGGACGCTGTTCACGGACTGCTTCTCCTATCACGCTCACGCCAGCGTTGGGAAGCCCCAATTCTAGCAGAAACACTCGACCGTTGCAGGTGGAGCCCTTCCAGTCCGTTCGTCCGGTGAGGTGCGCGGCGTTGGCGTCCCTCCGGAGCTTGCGGGCAGCGCGGCAAGTTGACAGGTCGCGGGAGGTCTGGTAGTTCTATTGCGCCAAGGCCACACAGAAGGTCGGCGAATGCTTGCTGCACGTCGTCCATGATGCGGCCTACCCACGGAGGGCTGGATGGAATCGAAGAGAAACCCCGCCGTAGCCGTGTCCTTTCCTTACCCGTTCGAGCCTTATCCGAAACTCATAGTCAACGCGGCTCTCACGGGCGTGATCCCCACCCGCGCGCACAGCCCGCATGTGCCCATACAGCCGGAGGAGGTAGTCGAGGATGCTCTGAAATGCTGCGAGGCCGGGGCCGCCATAGTGCACGTTCACGCGAGGGATAGCGAGGGCCGCCCGACCTACAGGAGGGCCGTCTTTGCCAGGATCATCCGGGGCATAAGAGAGCAGAACTCGGATCTCATCATCTGTGCTACCACCAGCGGCCGGCGCTACGGCGAGTTCAGGCAGAGGGCCTCTGTGCTGGAGCTGACCGGGGAGTGCAAGCCGGACATGGCCAGCCTGACAACCGGCTCGCTCAATTTCCCCGATGGGCCGTCCGTCAATGCTGCCGAGGTGGTCCAAAGACTGGCAGCGAGGATGCAGGAGAAGGGGATCAAGCCGGAGCTTGAGATACTGGAGCTTGGCATGGTCAACACGGCCAAGGTCCTTATCATGAAGGGGTTAGTTGGGCCGCCTTATTGCTTCAACATCCTGCTCGGTTCCGTGCACACAGCGCCGGCGACCATGCTCAACCTGTGCGCCATGGTGGGCGATCTTCCTGCCGATTCCCGTTGGGCGGCCTGCGGACTGGGCAAGTTCCAGCTCAAGATCAACGCCGCAGCTATCCTCATGGGCGGACACGTGCGCGTGGGCCTGGAGGACAACCTTTACTACGACAACGAGCGCACCAGGCTGGCCACGAATGTCGAACAGGTGGCAAGGGTCGTAAGGATCGCCGCAGAGCTGGGACGGGAGGTCGCGTCGCCTTCCGAAGCGAGGGAGATGCTCGGACTGCGGAAGGTGCGCTGAATTCCTCAGTTCCGGTGAACATGACGGTTTCACCTGCTCAGAGAGAGGGGCGATGCCGGACATAACGATCCAAAAGGCAGCGGCCCAAGATGTGCCGGAGATCATGAAGCTCCTCGAGTTTGTGAACATGCACTACATCCCGTCCGAGGAGATGCCGGAGCTGGACTATCGCTACTATTTTGTTGCGCGGGACGGCGACAGGATCGTCGGCACCAGCGGCTACAAGATACTATCGAAGACGACCGGCAAGACCCAGTTGATGGTCGTGCACCCGGATTACAGGCGGCTGGGCATTGGCCTGCGGCTGCAAGCCGAGAGGCTTCGGGCGATGGCGGAGCAGGGGGCGCAGAGGGTCGTCACCAATGCCGACAGACCGGAAACCATCCGGTGGTACAAGAAGCACTTCGGCTACAAGAAGGTCGGCACACTGCCGAAGGTGCATGAGTTCGGCGATCCGAACATCTATGAATGGACCACGTTGGAGATGGATCTGACGCAGTGGCTGGCGCAGCAGAACGAGACCGAGCGTCGGTAACGGCGCGGGGGGTCCTTGGGTGCCCAGACTTCTTTGCCCAGTGTGCGGCAAAGGACTGCCGCGAGGCGTCAGGTGTTGTCCGCATTGCGCCACGATGGCCTTGCTTGACTACGTGCCCACTGTTTCTGAGCGGTTGCCGGTCGGCTACCGTCTGGGCCCGTACCGAGTGAAGCGATTCGTGGCCGCCGGCGCGGTCGCTAACGTGTATGAAGCGATCCTGGAGCCGATCAATCAGACGGTTGCACTGAAGGTCATCAAGGCGGCAGGAATCGTTCGCAGCAGCGCGTTCCGCAGGTTCGCGCGCGAGGCCAAGATGCTGGCGTGGCTCAACCACCGAAACATCGTGGCGCTGATCGACGCCGGCCGGGAAGGCGATTTCGTGTTCCTGGCGATGCAGTATATCGCCGGGGGAAACCTTCGGGATCGCATCAGGAAGCAAGGGCCGTTGGGCTTGGAAGAGTCGCTTTCCATTATCACCGGGGTGACAGCCGCTTTGCGGCACGCGTGGCGCCACAGAATAGTCCACCGCGACATCAAGCCGGGCAACATACTGCTGACGTCCTCCGGCCGACCGAAGCTGGCGGACCTGGGCCTGGCAAAACTGATGGACGTGCATCCGTCTTTGACGCCTACTGGAACCCGTCTGGGGTCTGCCGGCTACATGGCGCCTGAGCAGATGCGCGACAGCAAGTCCGTGGACATCCGTGCGGATGTTTACGCGCTCGGAGTGGTGTGGTTCTATTGCCTGACCAGGCGAAGGCCATTCGCCGCGCGGAGGCTCTCGGATCTGCTGCGCAGCATTCGCACCGACCCTTTGCCGAGGTTGCGGGATTTTGCCCCAGGCGTGCCGGACTGGGTGCAGGTTTGCATGGACAAGATGTGCGCGAAGGAGCCGGCTGACCGGTTCCAGGATCCCTCGGAGCTTCTCAGCTACCTGGCGGCGCACACCGCCGGGGCATAGGTCGGTCCCGGGGCCGTGTGGGCCCTGGGCGCCTGGCGCGCGACGTTCTGTCTCGTGGAAGGGCGGAAGGCAGGGCTTTGATGGCTCGCAAGATGAAGTTGCCTTCATCCAAAGACCCGCTGCTGGGGAAAACCCTGGGGGGATATCGCATCATCCGCTGCCTGGGCGAAGGGGGGATGGCAGTCGTATACGAAGCGGAACAGAGAAGCCTGCGGCGGCGCATCGCGCTGAAGGTTCTTCCCCTCGACCTCGCACGCGATACGCAGTTCGTGGCGCGTTTCCGGCAGGAGGCGTTGGCTGTGGCGGCGCTGAAACACCCCGGGATCGTCCAGATCTACGATGTCGGCGAAGACGGGGGATATCACTTCTTCTCGATGGAACTGGTGGACGGCCTGAGCCTGGAGGACTACGTTCGCAGACACGGGCGAATGGATGTGCCGACGAGCCTGCTGATGATAAGACAGGCAGCCACGGCGCTTGAGCATGCGCGTCAGGCGGGCATAGTCCATCGCGACATCAAGCCCTCGAACATCCTTCTGGACCGCCAGGGGCAGGCAAAGATAGCGGACCTGGGCCTGGCGAAGGCGGCCATGGACGTAGGCGTGCGGACGCGGACCCGCGCCTTGCTCGGCACGCCCCACTACATGGCGCCGGAGCAGTCGGACAGGGCGACGGAGGTGGACACCAGGGCGGACATCTACTCGCTGGGGGTCACGTGGTACCATGCCCTGGCGGGCGAGCCGCCGTTCGACGGGCAGACTCCTATCGAGATCATCATGCAGCACCACGAGACCCCGCTGCCGTCGCTGAGTGCCGTCTGTCCGGACGTGCCGGCCAGCGTTGAGCGCGTGATCGAGAAGATGACCGCCAAGGCGCCGGCCGACCGCTACCAGACTCCGGCGGAGGTGGTTGCCGCCGTCATCGCCTGTTCGCGCGAGATGCCTGCCCTGGCGAGGGCGCCGAAGGCCGGAGCGTTTGCCCCGGGGCCCCCGACCGCCGGCCCGCGCGACCGCCGCGTCGCGAGTCGTTTGCGGACGAAGAAGACCGTTGTGGCGGTGCCCATCATCGTGGGTTTGCTGTTGGCGGGGGTAGCCATCGGCCTGTGGCTGCAGGCCACGGGCGGCACCGGCGAGCCGGCGGCTTCTCCCCGGGGAGATATGGTGGCGATCCCGGCAGGCAGGCTCTACAAGGGCAGTTGGGATCACGAGGAGACTGTCGCCCTGCTGGACAGTTATAGCATGAGGCCGGTATCTCCCCTGGACGATCCCGAGGTCGTGGATCTTCCTGCTCTTATGATCGACCGGTGCGAGGTCACCAACGCGGAATACCGCGAGTTCCTCGAATACGTGCAGAACAACGCAAACCGCAGTTTCTGTCATTCGGACGCGCCTGCCGACAAAGACTACACTCCCGACTTGTGGGACGATCCCACCTACAACAGCGACGACCAGCCGGTCGTGGGTGTGGACTGGTACGAGGCCTATGCCTACGCGCGGTGGGCGGGGAAGCGCCTGCCGACGGGGGACGAGTGGGAACGGGCCGCTCGGGGCTCGACGAAGCGCCTCTACCCGTGGGGGGACGAGTTCGACAAAGCCAGGTGCGTGTGTGCGGAGGCGGGTGCGTCTGCGCCTAAGTCGGTCCGCTCTCATCCGGAAGGTCGCACTCCTGCCGGGCTGTTCCACATGGCCGGCAACGTCATGGAATGGACCACCGATGACGTTGCTGTAGGGGGGCAGAGGAACAAGTCCCTGCGAGGGGGCTCGTGGCGAAGCCAGTGCGGGGTGTACGGCTTGACCCACACACGGTCTCTAAGCGCGCCGGCTACCCATGGGGATAGGGAGATAGGGCTCCGTTGCGTTGCGGATGCGGAGGGGAGCTAGAGCCGTCTGGACGCGTGAGCGGACAGGGGCTATTCCTCTCGGCTCTCCTGCCTAGTGGGTGTACGTGTACCGCGGCGTGATGCTGCCGACCCCTCGGAGCACGTTTCGGTGTGTCTTTATGACCTTGCCCTTCTTGCGCACTTCCAGTATCGCTTCCTTGTCGCCAAAACCCTCGTAATAGTGGGCGTAGTAGGTATAAGTTCCGCGCGGGCCCTGTCCGGTGGGCCAGTAGATGTTCTCCGGGCCGCCGCTGGTGCGGTCGTCTCGGTCAAGTATCCCGCCACAAGGACATGTCTTCACGTCAAACCACAAGCGGTGGCCGTTGGGATCTATGACGTGTAAGTCCACGTCATGGATCGGTGGCCTCCAGTAGAGCCTGAAGGACACGTCGCCCGTGCCGAGTGGTCGGCCGCCGCCCCCGCCGCCGATCCCGGCGCCCACACCAATGCCGCCCATGCCGGTGCCTCCGTCGCCGCCCTCTGCTGCGGCGCCGGGCGTCTCGTGCTCATCAAAGAACAGCAGCGCAGGTATCTCACCGGCTTCAGCTTGCTCCGGCGGCGGCGTCGGGCTCCCCTCTTCCTCTTGCTCCTCGTCTTCGCTTTCGGTGGTTTGCGCCTCCCCCTCGCCTGGCGAGGGGGCGCCTCCGCCTCCGCCTCCGCCCCCGCCTCGTAGCAGGAGCAGGGCGAGTCCGAGAGCCAGCAGGAGAACCAGTACCGATATGCCTGCAATCAGGGCCGCCCGTTTTTTCCGGTTGCTTTTCTCTTGCTCCGGGCCGGTCGGGGGCATGGGCTTCCTCAGTCCCGGGCCCACAGGCCTTGAGGGCGGTGGAGGAGGGGGAGGCGGCCGCTTCGGTCTGACGGGCCGGGCCGGCGCACCGGGCGCGGCTTCTGCGGGCTTCTTGGCGCTCTGGCGGGGCTGGACCGGCACGGTCACTATGGCATCGCAATGAGGGCAGGCCGTGTTGAGCCCGATGAACTTCGAGTCTGAACTGACGGACTGCCCGCATGACGGGCACGGGAACGATACCCGCGTCCGTTCATCTGATGTCGCCATGGTCCGCTCTGCGTCTAGAATCCGCCTCGAGATCGCCCTGATGACGCCGCCGCTGCTTGGGGCCGCCCGGACCCGCAGGCTGCACCCCATTCTATACCGCAGGACGCGGGCATCTGCGACTAACGAGGAAACGGGAACGGCATTGGGGGGCTGGGTGTCACTGCCCCGCTTCCCGGCACGAAGTGATATACTCCGCCGTTCTCCGCAGCCAGCAGCTTCAGCACGGCCTCGCCGCCCCGGCTCACGAAGCCAACGGTGTGTATCGTGATGGGGGGCTTGCCCTGGGCCTGTCTCACGTCCTCGCATACGCTTGCGCGGAAGTGGCCGTCCGACATGAAGAAGATCACGTCCGGCCGCATGTTGATTGCATCGAGGAGCGATTCCCGAGGTCGGGTCCCTCCGCCCGCCGATATTGTGTCCACCCATTGCTGGCACACCTGCTTGTCTTGCGGGACGCCCTGTAGCGGCCGATTGCCGGGCATCGGGAAGGAACTGCTGGCGTAGAAGAACACGTAGAACTGCTGGTTTTCCTTGAGTGTGTTGATTGATCTCATCAGTTCGGCTTTGGCTTCGCGGAACGGGAGGCCGCTCATGCTGCTGGACTTGTCAACGATGTAGACAAAGCTCCTTCCTTTCGCCTTGATGCCGAAGAACTCGGCCTTGCCTTCGCCGGGCGCGCCGCCGCCTCCGCCATCTCCGGTGCCCGTGCCAACACCTATCCCGCCCCCGCCGGTGCCTCCGCCGCCCTCTGCTGCGGCGCCGGGCGTCTCGTGCTCATCAAAGAACACCAGCGCAGGTATCTCGCCGGCTTCAGCTTCCTCCAGAGGCGGCGTCGGGCTCCCCTCTTCTTCTTGTTCCTCACTTTCGCTTTCCGTGGTTTCCGCTTGCCCCTCGCCTGGCGGTGGGGAGCCTTCTTCCGACGAGGGCGGGCCTTCGCCTCCGGTCCCGCCGCCTGTGCCGGGCGCGGTGCCATCCCCGGAGCCGGCGTAGGGGCCCGACAAACCGCCTGCCCCTCCTTCTCCGCCCCCGCCGCCGCCTCGCAGCAGCAGGAGGGCGAGACCGAGAGCCAGAAGGAGAACCAGGACCGATATGCCTGCGATCAGGGCCGCCCGTTTGCTGCGGTTGCTTTTCTCTTGCTCCGGTCCGGTCGGGGGCATGGGCTTCCTCAGTCCCGGCCCCACAGGCCTTGAGGGCGGTGGAGGAGGGGGCGGCGGCGGCTTGGGTCTGGCGGCCTCTTGGGGTGCGGCGGGCTTGGCTTCCGTATCCTGTGCGGGGCTCTTGGGGGCAGGAACCGGCACCGGCACTATCCCGTCGCAGTGGGGGCAGGCCATGTTGAGCCCGATGAACTTGGCATCCGATGTGATGCGCCGTCCGCACGACGGGCACGTGAAAGTGACCGAAGGTTCCCCGGTTGCCATGGCGACCGTTCCTGACAGGT
>DAOVRD010000021.1 GCA_030628375.1 Planctomycetota bacterium | reverse complement strand
TATGGCCGTGCCGCGCTGCAATGTGCAGCGCGGGCCCATCAATCCGGTCCTGCACGTTGAGATCCACTCCCTTGGCGATGAGAGCCTTCACCCTCTTGACGTCTCCCGCTTCGGCAGCTCTCAGAATAGCCTCTGGCTTTACATAGGTACACCAATACCAGAGCGCCAACGCCGTGAGCATGCACAGAGCCACAACGCATCCCGTTTGCGCCCCTCGGCTGCTCAAATGCTGACTCCTCCCTATTGGATTGCTTCGCCTGTGCGGACTCCTCTGTAGTCGTCCCGTTCAGGCTGCCCCTGCCTCCGCGAGGGCGCCATAGCGCCGCGCTACGGCGCGTCGGCGACTTGTCTCCTGGTTGCGATACGGCCACCGCAGCCCACTCAGGAAGGGGGCCGCAGAGCCGCCTTCTCCCCGTCGTGCGCGTAGGGGTAGACGTATGTAGCTACGCCAAGCAACAGAGCTTTCACGGTTATTAGAGCAACGCCGGACCACAGACGCCTTATCCAGAAGGCAGCATTCAACCCGCAAACGTATTCCCCTGGTTCCCACGTAGCCCATATCAAGCCCGATAGACAGCATACGCCTAGGGCCGTCGCCGCGAGTAGCACTAATGTCAGGCTTCGAGTCCTAAGCAAGCGTCGTCCTTCGGGATCGAAATCCCGGCGAGACCGTCGGCGCTTGCATAGCCGTCCCGCTCTCCTATCCCAGATATGCAAAGCTAAGAAGAGCCAGAGGAACGGCTCGAGTCCGCCAAACAACCCCATGCCCACGGGAACCCTCGCGAGCCGCACACCGGGCTCTACGTCCCGCCAGAGTTGCCAAGCACAAGCCGCGGCTGCCATCAACGCACAGTTGCCGCGACTATCCAAGCACCGTGGCCCTGGCAAGCGGCAGCAAGCCGCAGGCGATTACCCGAGTTGCTGTTCATCGACGCTCTTCCGCGCTTCGCAGTTCGCTGCCACTTAAAGCACCGTGCTCACGGAGGAGTTCTGCAATGTCATCGTGCCCGCCCGACAGAGCCGCGTCTAGCACTGACTGACCGTCCCTCGTCACTGCGTTGACATCCGCCGCCTTGGCGACCAAGAGTTCAACTACTTCATTGCGTCCGTGACTGGCCGCAAGGTGCAGGGGGGTCCGCCCGAAGCGGTCTCTCACATTCAGGTCGACGCCGTTGTCAATCAGAAGGCGTGCCGTCTCAGCAGCGCGAGGACTCGGGGAGTCAGCAACCGCGTACAAAGCGGCGACGCCGCTCCCAGTCTCGGCATCGACGTCCGCGCCGTGCGACAGTAGGAGAGCAACCACATCCGGCTGAGCATCCCCCGCCGCCATAGACAGCGGCGTCCTCCCGCACCGTGAGGTCGGTGTCTCCACATCAACACCCCCCTCGAGGAGAAGTGCCACGATCTCCTCATCCCTCCGCGCGATTGCGATGTGGATGGGACTCCACCCCTCGCGCGTGACCATCCCACGCCACTCCCGGGGGCGCCAGTCCTGGAAGTTCAGATCGACACCCCGCGCGATCAAACGCTCCACTTTCTGGACGTCACCCGCTTCCACGGCCCTCACGACAGCCCACGGAACAAGCTCGCTCCACCAATACCAGATGCCCAACGCCAGAAGGACGCCCTCAAGCACAAGGAGCGCCGGCTTCCACCAGGCCACTTTGGCGCGTTCCCCCAATCGCACAGCCCCGTTCCTTTGGGAGTTTGCCGGCATCATTCCTCCAGTTCGCTCGGGATAAACCGCACAGGAAGCGCCCTTTTCATATCCTCCCTGAGTATACCTCGCGGCTGAGTTCCCGTCAAGCCATAAATCATGTATATGCATTAATTCTGCCCATCGAAGGGCGATCTCCCCCCTGGCGTGAGCCGAAAACGGCCCGCCATTGGACTTTGCGCCGCGCTTGCTGCCATACTGGCCGCTTCGCCATGTCAACCACGCCGAAACAGTATCCGGTCAGAAGGGACCTGACCTCCGGTCCGCTGTCGAAGACGCTGTTCCGCCTCGCGCTGCCGCTGGCAGCCGCGTTCGCGCTGCGCGCTTTCTACAACCTGGTGGACACCTTCTGGTTGGGCAAGGTAAGCGAGACGGCCCTGGCCGCGCCGGGGGTCACCATGCCGCTCGTATTCATTGTCATCTCGGCCGGCATAGCCTTTGGGACCGCCGGCACGGCACTCGTCTCGCAGTACACGGGAGCAGGCAATCACGGGCAGGCCAACAAGGCCGCGGGACAGACGCTGGTGCTGCTGTGCGCAATGGCGCTGCCGCTGGCCGTGCTGGCCATCGTCTTTGCCGAGCAGTTGCTCAAGCTGACCAGGGTCCCGGACGAAGTACTCCCGCAGGCGACCGCGTATCTGAGGATCGTTATGGCGGGTCTGCCGTTCGTGTGTTTCACCATCGCCTATGGCTCCATTCTGAGAGGGCTCGGAGACACCGTCACGCCTCTGATCATCAACGTCATCACCAACGGGATCAATCTGGTTCTTGACCCGATTCTGATCTTCGGCCTGCTGGGAATGCCACGGCTGGAGGTAAAGGGCGCTGCAATTGTCACCCTCATTTCCCACGTCGTTTCTGCTCTGGCCTGCTACTACTGTATTCGGCGCAGGCGTGCCGGCCTCCACATCACGCTGGCCGATCTGAAACCGGACTGGCCCATGCTGCGCAGGACCCTCGCAGTTGGCCTGCCGCTGGCCATAAGCAGCGGGACCACCTCCTTAGGGATCAGCGTCTTCCAGGTGATGATCAACTCTCTGGGCACAACGGTGCTGGGCGCGTACACGATCGGATTCCGCATAATCTGGTTCTTCAACGTACCGACTCACGCCATGGCCCTGGCTGCGGCGCCGGTGGTGGGACAGGCGCTGGGAGCGGGAAAGATAAAGCTGGCGCGGCGCGCGGTGTGGGGGAGCGCGGCGGTTCTGGCAACGGTCATGTTTGTGCCGATGGTTCTGCTGATCTGGCGAGGACAGCTGGTGGCGCGGGCGTTCATCGAAAGCCCCGACGTGATCGCCGAGAGCGGGAAGTTCTTCCTGGTTGTGCCGGCCTCTTCGTACTTCTTCGGCGTTCTGATGGTGTTGATGGCCGCCTTCTACGGGTCCGGGCACACGCTGCCGGCAATGGCCGTCTCCATCATGCGTCTGTGGCTGTTCCGCCTGCCGGCTGCCTACATTCTGGCGTTCGTCTTCGGGTGGGGCAGCATGGGGGTGTACACGGGAATGGTCATCGGCAACGTGCTCAGCGCCTTCATAGCACTGTGGCTTTTCATGGGGGGGCGCTGGGAATCCGCCGTCGTGCCGACCGGCACGGACACATCCGAAGAGCCCGCTCCGACCAAGGCCTAGCGGAGTTACAACACCGGACTTCCGGGTAGGGCCGTTTCGGCCTTGTCAAGTAAGGGCACGGCGCGCCGTGCCCCTACGAAAGCGGATCGGGCCCACCAGCATGGTGCACGTGCAATCACCACCAGACTCGTATAGAGCGCCGCCTCGACCTGACAACTGCCAACTTCAACGGCGAAGCTCCATTAGCGATAGAGGGCGACCTTGTTGGCTCGGGCGTTGATGACGATGGGTTCGTCTGACTCGCGCAGCCAGCGGTCCACCACCTGCTGGGCATCCTCGACCTTTTCCATGTGCGCGGCGCCCACTTGCTCCTCCGACAGATCGGTGACCATGTAAAGGCGCCGCACGGACTGAAGCAGCCTGGCGAACTTGTAGGCCTTATGGGAGTACAGGACGTATTGGGCCTCCAACCCGCCGATGACCTCATCCAGCGGCGCTGTCAGCCGGTCGTAGAACTCCGCCCGGGCCTTGGCGCTGTGCGCCACGCCGTCCGGGCAGCGCGCAAGGAACAGTATCTCCCCGCCCTCCCGCACGGCGCTGCGAGACAGCTCGAGCCCCCGCTGGGCGTTGTACAGCGTCTCATCCTGGGGGTGGCCTCCAGGGGAAACGATCAGGCAACGTGCGGGTTCGACGCCGACTGTGGCGGCCTGGTCCACCTGTCCCAGGGCCTCCCGCGTCACCGCTTCCATGTCCCCCGCCCCGCACCAGACGACGCCCTCAGCCGTGATAACAGAAGCAAGCACGAAGACATCCCTGCCGGCGATGATCATCGCTGCGCCTTCCAGCATGTCCTCAGCCACGGGGTTGCTGCGACGCGCCGGATCTGGATGCCAGGGATGGTGTCCAAAGGTCGCTGCGGGCTCCAGCGCGAACGCATGGTTCTTCTCGGTAGTGGTGAACGAGCATATGCCGGGAAGGAAGTTCTTCAAGGGGTTGGAATACCCGGCGAAGTAGTGGTTCTTCGCGTCCGCCGTGATAACGAGCACGTCCGACTCCAGGGCTCGACGGTCAACTTCCACAGGGGTGCCGCGCGAGGTCTCACCCAGCCGAACGTGCGCTGAGCCATCCTCGGCGTCGTGAATGAGCATCTCGTGCCTCAGGCCCAGTCCAGCGGCGATCGCCCTGAACTGCTCGGCGATCCGCTGGTTCCCCTCGGTCAGGGGCTCGTGACATCCCGTGGCCAGGATGCCTCGGACAAGCCTGGCACGACCAAGGCGCTCCAGCACAGCGCGGATGAAGTCCTCGTGAGGTTCGGCACGCGTGGCGTCATCAATCAGGTAGGTCACGGTCCGCCCGGCGGCCAGGTCCTCAAGCGGCATCGAACCTGTCGGATGCGCAAGACACGCCCGAAACGCCTCCAGGGGAGGTCCTATGACGTCCCGAACGACCGGCTCCGCCAGCCGGCAGCGCCCCTCAGGGATGTCCAGCGTCAGTTCGCCCTTGCCGTAAGGGATGCGGATCATCGTTTCACGCGCCGGGCACACGTCGCAAAGGGAATGGTCTACGCCTCGCCATCCAGGCTAACCCATACGCGGCATCCCGTCAACGAGGGGAATCGCATCGCCCCGCGCCCCTGGCAACAGAAAACCCCGCCTCCCTCGCGCCAACGCGGAAAGAGCCGGGGATATGGCCGTCCGGCCGGGCCTCAACGCCTTTACTCGGCCTCCTGGACAAAGAACCGCGCACCGTCCGGCTGGGCAAGGTCGGCTCTGCGCACATTCTCAAGCGCTTCGGCCACCAGATCCGCGATCAACTCCTCGTCCGCCACGTCCTGAAGCGCCCCAAGAACGAAATCGCCCATAAACTCCTCGGGATCCTGATCGCCTAACTCGTAATCAGCACTGTTCTGGACGTAGTCAACCCCGATGCGGCCCAGCATTGCCACGGCCTCTCTCATGCGTCGGTTATTGGCGCGACGCATCTCCCTCTCGTTCTCTTCCCTGGTGAGTCGGAGGGTCTCAACGGCCAGCGTGGAGTTGATGGCAGTCTTGGTGGCGAAATAGGAGACGAACCGAATGGTGAACTTGCTGTGTCGCAGCAGCCACACCCCTTCGGCCACGCTCTGCCGGACGCCTTCGAACCGATGATCCAGCAGGCTGACGTACTGGTAAATATGCGGATGATCAAGGCGCCGGCCTTCTGTCACGATCTGCTCGACCATCTCATAGCCGGCCGCGCCGAGACGGACCATGCCATCCCGGTACATGTCCTCCCACTGGTTCGCCCGCTGGATGCAGAGCGCAGCGGCCTCAGGCGAGAGTTCCGCAGGCCGGTCGCCGAGCATCTCGACGAAGCGCTCGGCCGCCTCCTTGGCGACCGGATCCGCCTCCTGACGCCATTCCTGGATCAGAAGCTCGAGGGCCTCGGCCTCGGTACCCAAGAAGGTTCTTTTCGCGTACTGGCTCAAGAGGGCGTCCATTCGTCTCTTCTCCGGTCCTCTCGCCGGTTCCACGGGCCCCTCGGCCAGCCAGGCGAGCACGTCCGTGATGAGGTCCTCCACATAGGTCAGTTCCAGGTCCGCCCTTCGCTCCTCAACGAGTTCTTGCAGAACGCCCCGCATCTGGTCGTCAATCGCAAATCCTGCGGCCAGTGAGCCGTCGTCGTTCATGTTCTCTGCAATCTTCTGGACGACGCTCTTCCTCTTGGAGCTCCCACCCCATCCCACAGCCCTGCGGAGCGCCATCGCCCGTGCCATGCGCAGGTCTTTCTCTTCGTCTTGCAGGATTTGCTGGTTCGCGTACAGGAAGGAGTCCACGGGGTGTTCTTTCATAGAATCCAGCAGACGACGGCCCTCCGCACCCGAGAGGTCCAGGCCCTCTTGCGCATTGACTGCCTCGATACTGCTTCGGAGGACGGCCTGAACGTGCATGGACCGGACGATGGAGACGATGCCGAAGACGCAGAAGGTGACGAACACGACATAGAACGGCTTCGTGAACCACTTGGGCAGCAGCGGCCCGATGGCCGCTTCCCCCATCGTCGGGGCTTGCTGCTCTTGCTCGACTCCGTTGCGTCCGCTCATTGCACAGACCCCGGATTCTCTAGAACGGCACCATCTTTATGGCCTTGGCGATCAACATTATGGCGACGGCACCCATGGCCACGAGGCCAAAGCCGGCGCCAAAGCCGGCGGCCAGCACCGGCGTGAAGCTGCGCCACCTCTCCCGGCCGAAGACCTTCTGCATGTAGAACCGCCCCAGCAGCGCCGCTGCAAACATCGGGCAACTCATCGCGGGGTCCCCCACCAGCCCGGTGATCGTTCCGTAGAGGAAAAGCGTGGGAGCGCCCAACACCTTCAACACGGCGAAAGCGATGAGGGCGTAGGCGCTGCCCGCCCCGATGAACCGCCAGTTAATGGCCTTCAGGAAGAAGGCGTTGCCGGTGGTGGTGGCCGTCATCCAGAAGGCCCGCACCGTGGCGTCCCGCGGCCAGAATCGCATCGCATGGGGGTAGTCCTCGGGTATGTCGCTGATCTTGTAGAGGAACGACCAGAAGAGCAGGCCGGCCACAATGGCCAGGGGCGCCATGACCATCTGCGCCTTGAAGATGCTGGTGAACCTGGTGCCGGTCAGTTCGATCTCACGGAAGTGGCGCGCGCTGCCACCCGTATCGTACATCGGCACCGGCGCGTACCAGATGTCCACCCCCTTGTAGCCGCTGAGCACGAAGGCGGCCTCTCTGGCGTAGGGGATGCCGACAGTGTGACCGGTCAGGCCATGCAGACGGGCGCTCACGTAAGACATGATGGGCGTGTAGCCGAAACCGAAGGCCATCAGTATCCAGACCGGGAACTTCGGCACCAGCCAGTGACATAGCATGATGACCCAGAAAGTGCCGGCGATGTAGAACAGCAAGGCGACCGTGATGGGCACGTCTCCGCGCCCCTTCGGAGGCGCCAGCAGGCTTCCGCTCGTCGCCGTCCGCGCGCGGTGCGCCTTAATGCCCTGCCGAAAGGCCGTGTAGAAGCCAAGGAGCGCTATCGCCAGAGCCGTGCCGATCGTGAAGCTCAGCCAGAAATCGAACTGATTGGCAAGCCCGGTCTCGATGTAGTCCATCCCGGGCTCCCACATCCTGAGAATGCCGAACCTGTAAAGGAATGGGTTCAGCACCAGCCTGCCTATCACGCCCCCGACAAAGCGGCCAACCACCATCCAGAATGGCAGGACGAAGCCCAAAAAGACCGCGCCGATGTTTGTGCCGATGGCCAGCGGCACGGCCCGGAACCACCCCACGTCCTGTAGCTTGACGGTGAAATCGTAGAAGGGCACCGGCAGCAGGTACAGCGGCTTCCTGAGCAGAACGCCCGACAGGATAGGCACCGCCACGTAGATGAGGGCGAAGACAATGCCGATGGTGCTGCCCACCGAGAAGCAGCGCCACCGCCACGTCTCTTCGTCGCTCTCGGCCAGGGCCGTCACGCCCTGGGCCGTAATGGGAGCCAGGGGGAACGGCAGCCTCTCCAGGTCGCTGGTGACCCGGAACAGCGCATAGCCGAGGCTGAAGAAGCTGAGCCTGCCCCACACGGTGAACAGGGCCAGCAGCCCCAGTTGCGGCCACCAGTCCCGGTGCAACAGGTTGCGCTCTATGTAGGCCCCGCTGCCGGGCGGAGGCGCCTTCCAGAACGGGATCTGGTTTGCTATCTCAAACTGGACCGCCGCGTCGCTGCGCACGAAATACGTCATCCCCACGAACGAGTTCATCCAGCGCAGCGGAATGGCCGTTCCCAGAACAGTCCAGGTGACACTGAAGATAACGAACATCTCCTGCCGGGTCAGTTTGGTGCGGCAGCGCTTGGCAATCTCCAGGAAAATGATCAGCGTAACCCACACGGCAGGCGTGCCGAGCTGCTGGCCCAGCATAAGGAACATGAACATCGAGCCCGGCATCACAACGAAGGCAACGAACAGGCCCGCCAGGAAGGCCTTGATGCCCCACCCGTCGGCGAACTCGGTGGGCTCTTCTTGCTCTGCCCGCAGCCTCAGGTAGTCTTCTTCACGCCTCATCGCACGCTCGTGTCCCGCTCCTTGCCGCTGCTTCGAGCTTCGGAGACCACTGCCCCGCGCTCACATCCCATGTCATCATCCGACGGCAGTCTCCGCCTGTAGCAGAGCGACGCCTTCCTCGGTGAGCCGTTTCTTGGCTTCCGGCGTCACCAGACGCCATATCAGCAGTTGCTTGCGCAGATCCTTCAGGAAGCCCAGGTTCATCCGCTGCCAGGTCTGGAACTCGCCGCTCTTGCGCGAGATCGTAAAGAACAGATAGGTCAGTTCCCGCTCGTCCGGGTCCGGAATCGAGGCTATCTTCACCTTCTGGCTCACGCCCATGTCCAGCGGCGCAACCCAGACGTCGGCGTCCAGGCATATGCGCTCAGCGCCCTCCACCTCCTCGACGTAGAATCGTATGTTGTCGGACGTGAAGTTGCCCACGGCGTCCTCGTCGTTGCTCTTGAAGTAGTCGTGCAGGTAGGACATAACGCCCAGGGCCTCCTTCGAGCTGACAGTGAAGGGGAACCATATCTCCCACACGTCGCTGGTCGGTTTGGGGATGAGCATCCTGCGCGTCTCGTCCGGCACGCTGAGTTTGCCAGCCATGCGCGCCGGATAAGCGGTGGAAGCCAGAACGACGATCATCACCAGCAATGCCGACCAGACGGCGCTGGCGCTGGAGTAGTTCAGCGAAATGCCGGCCATCAAGGCGGGGAATTGCATCAGAATCCGGCTGAGCACCTGTCCGATCAGGTACCCGAGCATCGCCCCCATAACGGCGAAAACGCAGCTCTCGGCAAAGAACAGGGCAGCGATGTGCATGGGGGCCAGGCCCACCGAAGCGTAGGTCTTGATCTCGGTCATCCGCTCGTAAACCGCGCCAAGCATGGTGTTGAAGACAATCAGGGCCGCAATGAGGATCGGCACTATCAGGCCCTTGACACCTCCAATGCTCAGACGGCTCCGGGTAGCTACCCGGTGGACTTTGACGTCCCCGCCCGGCGCGTCGCTGTATCCCGCATAGAGGGCCAGATTGACGCGGCTCAGAAGTCGCTGCAGCATCGGACGGAAAGGCAGGAAGGTCGCCCCGTCCGTCTCAGTCCTGCCCGGGCCGGCCGCGATGGCGCGAGTGGTGCCGCCCAGCTTCAGGTTCAGCTCGTGCGGGACGAACAGCACACGGTCGGGTTCCATGTGGATGTACTGCTCCTCCTCCTCCTTCTTCGCCGACTTTCTGTGGACGAAACTCTCCACATCCATCTCGCCGGTGGCGCTCAGGGCAAGCCCCCCGCTGCCGGCCTCGGCGCCTCCTTGCCTGTACTGCTGGGCCACGAAGTCCACCGGCGTTATCTCTTCCCCGTCTACGTCTTCGTATCTGAACATCTCGTCGCTGCTGAACGTGCCGACCACCCGCAGGTGCCTGCCCAGGACGGAGATGCGGGCCTGTCCTACATCCCCCTGCTCGACCCGCAAGCCCTCCATCATCCGCGTGGGCAGGATGCACACGAACGGCCAGTCCTCCATCGAGCGGTCGAACCACTCGTGCGACAGGTAGGTCTCGCCATTGATGCCGGAGAAGTACATTTCCTCCGGGCTCAGGCCCAGGATGGCGTTGGCTACCGCTTCACCTTCACCGTCCACCCGTGTGATCTCGATCTGCAGTTCTTCGGTCTTCTTCCGGTTCACGAACCAGCTTCGGGGTGCCACGCGCATGCCTCGAACGCGGAAGAAGTTCGCCATGTCGTCGGCAACAGGCCCGGCCAGGGCGCCCCACCCCAGGCCGCGCAGAAGCACTCCCTCGTACGGCGCAGTCCGAGGCGAGGCGTAATCCAGCATCCGGGCGGGCATGGTCTCAAAGCTGGTGAACGACAGGATGGTGAACGTCAGCAGGATGAGGGTGACGCCGGTGAGGCCGGTTCTGACCTTCCTCTTGCGCATGTTGGAGATGCCCAGCACAAAGGCTGCCAGTGTGGCACTGGCCCGGGCGACGTCCGCCCGGTGGATCATGTCCACCTTCTGCCGGATATGCTCCATCACGATGTTGAACTTCGCCAGCAGGTACCAGATGGTGCCCACGGAGGCCACCAACATGAAGAAGCCGTCCAGGATGATTATGGGGGTGCGCGAAAGCTGGAACGCAGGATGGACCAGCCTCAGCACCCCGTAGGAGAGGGCAAACAGGACGGCAATGGTGATCAGCTTCTTGCGGATGTCCACGTAGTTGATCAGCAGACGCTCGGCGAACAGGACGAAGGGAAGCAGCAGCGCGAAGTAGAAGACGACGCCTGTAACGATGTCGGTCGTCGTGTCCCGGATGTCGGGATAGACCCGATTCTCCAGTCCCCAGGCCATCCGGACGTGGTCGTAGAACTTGTCGTACTGCAGCGAGTCCAGGGCGCGTTGGGCCTCCGCGATGTGCGTCTCGGCCTCTTCGAACAGGTCCCAGACCATCCTCTTGTAAACCCCGCTCTTCTTCAGATCGGCCATTCGGGCCTGGTCCAGCTTATGCATGTCCTGAACGACCTGGAAAGCCGTGCGGTAGATGAAGTTCTCGCTCTTGCTTGCCTTGTAGCCAATGCCGGTTCTTTCCTTTTTGCGCTGCTGCTCGGCGGGCTGTTCCTCCTCGAAGTTCAGCAGCAGCCCTTCGTATCCGACCGCAGTGGCAGCCAAGAGGAACTTGACGTACTTATCGCGTTCGGTGAAGAAGACGGCGCACGGCTCAGTCCCGACGAATGGAACCACGTACTGGAACTCGCTGTTCGAATCGCCGCGCCGCACGGTGCTGAGGCTGAGGGTCTGGAGCGAGAGCGGGTCGCTCAGATCGAACACGGTGCTGGAGACCGCACGGAAGAAGTTCAGCCGCACGTCGGTCTCACGCTCCGCCCAGTCGGCCTTCCGCACGCGAGCGCTGGCCCCGACCACACGATCCGACTGGGCCACCTTGGTCACCGCCCCGCTGGTGGGAGAAAGCACGAACGAGCGGATCAGGAAATTCTTGTCCTTCTCCAACCCGAAAATTTCGAGCTTTCCTTGAACGTTGCTCAGCCTGAAGTCGCTCGTGCAGACCGCCATCATGCTCTTGGCCTTTTCGGGCAGGTCCGGGCGGAGCATGTTGGTCGCCGCAACGGCGTTCGCCACCGGGACCTTAGGCATGTAGGCCAGCAGACTGAGCTCAATGGCGTGGCCGAATATGCTTGCGACCCCCCTGTTCTTCCAGATCTCATCTCGCTCGATGGGCAGGATGGGCGCGTCGGCCGTCTGCTTCACCAGGTAGGCGCAGGCGACCGCCTGGCGCCGCACGTTCTCCAGGAACGGCTCCAACCTCTCGAAGGTGTCCAGGGGCGTGTTGACGCTGTTGCGAGGATCTCCCGTTGTCGCAAACGTGACCGCCGGATAGCCGCACAGGGATATCACTTCGCCGTCGAAGGCCACCAGGTCCGGCACCAGGGAGCGCCAGTCGCGGCCCTGCTGGGGGACTATGCCGCTCTGGTAGGTGAGGGTCTGAGCGGGGCCGCCTTTGCCCACCAGTTTCTCCACCCACGCCACCAGCATGCTCGAGTACTCACTGTAGGCCCGCTGCAGCTCGACCTCCCTGTTGTTCCAGGACACGGTGAGCTGGTCGTAGAAATGCCCCTTGTAGAACGAGCCGAGGCTGTTGTGGCGGCTCGACAGGTCGAGGCCGATGAAGAAGTACGACTCGCCGGTCCCTTCCTCGGCGTCCTTGTCCGCTGTCTCTCGGCGGGGATAGATGGTCTTGAACGCGTAATCACGCACCCCCGCCAGGCCCTGGAAGTGGCCCGGAGCCGCGATGAATTTCACCTTGCGGCGAGGAGGATGTTTTGCAACGAACTCGGCGATCTCCAGCAGCGCGGCCACGCCGCAGGCGCTCTCCGCCCCGGGACTGAGGGCCGGCACCACCGACACGCTGTCGTAGTAGGCGAAAACGACCAGCGTCTGATCCCCCAGTTGAGGATCGGTGCCCGGGATCTCGGCGCTGATGCGCATCACGTCCATCTCCTCCCAGCGCATCAGGGCCCTGATGTTACCCTCCACGGGCTCCAGAGTTCCGCCGCCCAGCTCGCCGAGGAATTCCAGTGCGGCCTCAACCGTGAAATCATCCTCCGACTTGCCGGTGACGGCGGCAACCAGGGCCGGCAATTTCTCGCGCTGCAGGTAGTACCTCGGCACAGGGACGGGCTGCTCGCTGTACTTCTGCTCGGCATCGAAACGGAAGGGATCCTCCGCCTCGACAAACACAATGGCGCCGGCGCCCAGCGACGCCGCGTCCAGCCACCGCATCGCCGAGTTGAAATCCAGCAGGACGATGTTGCCTTTCACGACTTTCTGGTTGAAATCGGCCAGGTATCCGTCCCCCGCCCATATCAGCTTCCCCGTTATCCCGTCCTCGTTGGTCATAGGAGTGCGCACATAGTTCGGCAGCACGCAGTAGAGGGGTATCTCACGCTCACCGATCGTCAGCGTGCCCCCGTGGTCGGGTCTTTCCCCCCTTTCGGCCTCCGGGATCTTCTTTCCCCATCGCTCATCGCCCGGCACTATGGGAACGACCACCTGGAAGGGCGATTCCTCCACATTGGCCAGGCCCAGCTCCTTGAACCTCCGGGCGATGTAATTGCCGGCTTCAGTACAGCCCGGATAGCCCGTAAAACGACTGGCAGGACCGGCCAGAGACTCGATATGCTCGGATGGGTCAATTAAGCGCAGATCGCCTTCGACGTCCCCCGCCGCACCGCCCTGCCCGCTGGCAAGACCCGCCCCGGCAGCCAAATACAATAGCAATAGCCACACACACCGGCTGATTAATCGGCCTCGCGCCATTTCCCGATTCTCATATTAGGGAACCTCTACCGTGTAGACCTCAGATTATAGAGTGTCGCTTAGCCCTGTCAACGGGAAACACGCAGCCCGTCCGGCGCCCCTTTCGGCCCGACAGAGGGGCGGAGAAAACCCGGCTCTGCGGCTGACACGTCCTGCCGGGCGTGGTAGAATGCCGCCGCGCAAACGGCTCCCGGTCCTGTACACACTATGGAAGAAGCGGCAAAGAAAGCGGACGTCTTAATAGAGGCCCTTTCCTACATCCAGCAGTTCGCGGGCAGGCCGGTGGTTATCAAGTTCGGCGGCAGCGCGATGGAGAACCCCGCGATCCTGGATGACGTGCTGGAAGACGTGGTCTTCCTGGCGGCGGTGGGCGTTCGCCCCATAGTAGTCCACGGCGGCGGGCCTCAGATATCGGCGGTGATGAAGGAGGCGGGCCTGACGCCCAAGTTCGTCCAGGGGCACCGTGTCACCGACGCCGACACTCTTGGGCTGGTCGTCAGGATCCTGGCCGAGGAGATCAACGGGGAGATCGTGCGCCACATAGAGGCTTACGCCGGCCGCGCGCAGTCCTCTTTTGCCAACGGCCGAAGCCTGCTGCACGCCCGCAAAAAAATGCTGACCGTCCCCGACAGGGACGGACTGCCGCAGCAGATAGACATCGGCTACGTCGGCGAGGTCGTTGCCGTGGACGCCGAACAGATGCTGGCCATCATCGCCGACGGCACCATTCTGGCCGTCCCCCCCATCGGCCAGGACGAAAGCGGACAACTCTACAACGTCAACGCCGACACGGCCGCCGCCGCCGTCGCGGCCGCCGTAGGAGCAGAGAAGATCGTCTTCCTCAGCAACGTCCACGGCATCATGGCCCACCCCGACGACCCGGACTCCCTGCTCTCCACCGTCAAGGAAGGGGAAGTCCAGTCCTTTGTCGAACAAGGCATAATCAGCGGCGGCATGCTGCCAAAGGTGGCTGCCTGCGCCAGCGCGCTGGACGCCGGCGTGCGCAAGGCACACATCATAGACGGCCGGCTGCCGCACTCGCTGCTGCTGGAGATCTTCACCGACAAGGGCGTCGGCACACAGATTCTGAAGGGGTAGGGGAGCTTCAAGACCGAACTTCCGGGTAGGGCCATTTCGGCCTTGTTAAGTAGGGGCACGGTCCGCCAGTACGGCAGGCGGATGCCCCTACGAAAGCGGATCGCGCCTACCACTATGGCGGACGCGTCCCGTGCTTAGGCGAGGGGATCACCCCTGACCCGCCAGGAATTTCTCGGCCTCTCGCACAAGAGCGGCGCCCAGCTGGCGGCAAGCCTCGGCCTCGGCCTCGCCGGGCGCGCCCTTGATGTCAACCGTCTCGCCCACCTGCGGGCCGACACGCTGGAGAAGCCCCTCAAACGGCTCCTTGGCCCGGCCTCCGCCCCCATGAGTGAGAAACAGTGCGATCGGCATGCCCGTTATGTCTTCGTTCCCGCCCCGTTGGGCGATGAGCCAGTCGTCCATGAAGACCTTCAGCCCGCCCGCCGGGTAGCTGAAGTAGTCGGGCGTGCCGAACGCGGCGCCGGCGCAGTCGGCCAGAACGGCCGGGGCCACGCGTTCATCGTTCGTATTGAGGCAAACGGCCTCGAACTCACCGGCCCCCCTTATGCCGGCAGCCACCTGCTCCGCGGCCGCCTTGGTGTTGCCCAAAGACTGCGAATGGTAAATGACGACTATCTTCTTGCTCCGCATGGAATTCTCCCCTCAGAAAAGGCACTCACGTCACCACTCCGGCAGGGCCTCGCCCGAGTCCGACCGAAACTGCTCCCACAGCCGCTTGAAGCGGCTTTCGTAGATCCTCTCGAACAGCGCCACGCGGCCGGGGAAGTTCTCTTCCGCGAACTCCCGCAGCTTCCTTATCTCGATCACGACGTCAATGGCAGGGAAGTCGCTGGCCACGATCAGGGAGCTTACGCGGTCGGCCCTTCGCTGCAATTCTCTGTAACGCCGCTCTTCATCTGTAGCGTTGTCGGACATCGGCACACCATCGCCGCCACCGGGCGGACGGCCCCATTCTAACCCAAGAGCGCGCCTGCGCAAGTCCTCGCATGGCGTGCGCTCCTCTGGCCGCCGAGCGAAAAGACTCCGCACGGCGCCATTGAACAGGCCTGACAGGTTGGGGTATAATACATTTGTGGAGATATTGGAAGACCCGGGGCCTCCCGGCGATGCGACGGACGGGCGGGCACCGGGCAAAGGGGAAAAAAGCCGCAGGCAACCTCACGAGGCGGAGAAATGGCTAAAGGACTGACGGCGAGGCAGAGGGAGATTTTCGACTTCATCTGCGAAACCATGCGCGCTGAGAATCGGCCTCCCACCGTTCGGGAGATAGCAGACCACTTCAACTTCCAGAGCCCCAAGGCGGCTACCGACCACCTCGACGCCCTGGAGCGCAAAGGCTACATTCGGCGCCGCAACCGCAAGGCGCGCAACATCGAAATCCGCGAGGAGCTGTCGCCGCAGGGCATTCCGCTCGTTGGCACGATTGCGGCCGGTTCACCTGTCCTGGCGGTCGAGAACCTCGAGGGATCCCTGTCCACCACAGGCCTGTTCAACGTCAATGAGCGCACCTTCGCCCTGCAAGTCGAGGGCGAGAGCATGACGGGCGCCGGAATCCTGCCCGGCGACTACGTCATCGTTGACAGCGGCGCCCGCGTTCGCAAGGGCGCCATTGCCGTCGTGCGCATCGGGGACGAGGCCACCGTCAAGCGGGTCTTCATCAGCCAGGGCCAGGCCCGCCTGAAGGCCGAAAACCCCGATTACGAAGACATCGTCCTGGACAAGAACTCGCCCGAATTCGCCATCTACGGGCCGGTCGTGGGCGTCATGCGCAAGCTGTGACCGCACGCGCCAGGCGGCCGCTCCGCCCTGTGGCGGGTTCCAACTCCACGGACCCGGCCAGGCGGATTCCCAAAGCAGCTTTCCCCCGTGGCGGCGCTGCCCTGCGTGCCGGGCACTCGCCTATCTCCTTTTTTTTCCAGAGGAGCCGGGGCCGAGGACTTCCGCGGCGGCGGCCTTGATCCTCTTGATCACCTGCGTCACCCGATCGCGGCGCCTGTCCGGGTGAGTGCCCATCATCACAGTGCGGTTCAGGATGTCCAGAGACGCGGCGCACATGCCCTTGGTGTATCTCTTCCGGCACCGCCTGTTCTGCGGCAGCTTGAACGGGTTGAGAGCCGGATGGTGCGCTCCCCGGTGGGCGAAGATCGGGTCCCATTGGGTATAGACGTGGCGGCCGGTCTTGCCGGCCACGGTGCCGCCGGCCAGCGCCGCAAACCCGTCCGCCTGGCCCTCCGTGGGCAGCGTGTACATCACGTGAGAACCGCACTCGTAGTCCGGGCTGTTTGACGGCGTCGCCTTCAGTCCCGTGTCGGCCGTTTCCCGCAGGATGCGCTTCTTCTGGCGGCGCAGGGCACGGACGATGGAACCGATGCGGTCCAACTGCACGTTCAGCATGGCCCCCTCGATCTCCGACGCCCGCGACCCGTTGCTGACGAATGAGACCGGTCCCTTCCCGCGACCCGTCCAGTAGAAACTGCAGCAGTCCACCGCGCATCGCGCGCGCCCGGCGACGTAGTCATCGTTGGTGACAACGGCGCCGCCTTCCCCGCACGTCATGTTCTTGTAGTAGTTGAAGCTGAAGACACCCGCGTGCCCGATCGAGCCGAGCATCCGGCCCTTGTAGGCCCCGCCGACCCCCTGGCAGGCGTCCTCGACCACCAGAAGCTCCCGCTTCCGGGCGATGCGCATGATGGCCGTCATGTTGCACGCCAGGCCCCACATGTGCACGGGTATGACGGCCCTGGTGCGGGGGCCGACGGCCTGTTCCACCGCTTCAGGGCTCAGCGTGATCGTCTCGTCAATATCAACCACCACCGGGATCGCCCCCGCGGCCAGCACCGACACGGGGGTCGCCATGTAAGTGCAGGCCGGCACGAGCACTTCGTCGCCGGGACCGATCCCCAGGCCCACCAGGGCCGCCGTCAGCGCGGTAGTTCCGCTGGAGGCCATGCACACGTGCTTCACGCCCAGAAACCTGGCATAGCGCCGTTCGAAACGATCGCACTCGCCGCCCCGATGATAACGAAAGAGCTTACCGCTCAGCAGCACCTTGGCGATCGCGTCAACTTCCTTCTGCCCAACTCGATACATGATGCGCCTCTCACAGCAAGAGGTAATCCGTCACAACCGGGCTATCGCGCACTCACATGGCCTCGCACGCAGAGCCTTTAACAGAATGAACCGCAGAGCTCGCAGAGCCCGCAGAGGGAATCCAAGAGACAAGGCGATTAAGGAGGGTCTCGCCCTCGGCGTTCTGCGCGTCCTCGGCGGTAAATGCTTTTGGTTGGCAGCTTTCAGCTGGGCCGCGCCTCCTGGATGTGCGCCCCGATTGCCTCAACGGTGTCCACCCAGATCCCGTTGGCCGGTTCAGCGGCGTACCGGCAGAGCCCGTCCAGGGCCTCGGCGAGGGTTGTCTGCCTGCCTTCGTCCGCGACATCATGGCACGTAAGGATCAACCAGCCGCCGTCGGCGACGGCGGCGTGGAGCCGGTCCATGAGGCGACCCGGTTCCGCACCGTCGGCGTCCAGGCCGGTGGCCTGCGCGAGGTCGCAGAACAGGGGATGATTATGCGTCTCATCGCGGGCCCCACGTCCCACGATGAAATGCCTGGCAATCACGGGCACGTAGCTGCGCTTTCCCTCCGGCCAGGTGAATGACTCCCGCTGGACAGACGGCAGATCGGGCATGACGCTTTGCACCTTGCGGTTCGTGCGGGCACACATTCTCTGACGCGTTGGAGCCCGGAGCGATAGAGGAACGAGGATCGCGTCAAGGGGGCAGCGGCTACTCCCCGGGCTTACCCCGCCGCTCGATGGTGGCAAAGCCCAGCTTGCCGGGCAGCCCGCCGGCTTCGGTTTCCGGCTTCTGTTCGGGCTTCTGTTCTTTCGTATCGGGCTTTACGGGCCCCGGTTCGCGTTTCTTGAGAATCTGCTGCTGCGTCTTGGAAAGGGGTTGGGCCAGGGCCGCCTTCTGCACGCGCCGGCTCTCCCAACCGACCGTGCTCTTCGGCGTTCGCACCGCGCCCGACGGCCTCTTGGCGGGCACATCTGCGGCGGGCCGGGGAGCCGCCTCGCGGGCCCTCTCGGCCGGCCTGGGCTGTCGCGGTGGGCCTGCGGGACGTTCCTTGCGACTCCCCTCTGCCCTCATGGACAGGGCGATGCGGCCCTTCTCCTTGTCTACGCGGACCACCCGCACCCTTGCCAGGTCGCCCACCGAAACGATGTCGTAAGGACTCTGGACGTACTTGTCCGAGAGTTCGCTGATGTGGATCAGTCCGTCCTCACCGACGCCGATGTCAACAAACACGCCGAAATCGGCGATATTCCGCACGACGCCGGTCAGCCACTGCTCGGGCTCGAGCTGTTGGATGGAGAGCCGCCGCTGCCGAAGGTGGGGAGTCTGCTCATGCTCGCGCGGGTCCGGCCAGGAATCGCCCAGCTCGGCGATCATTTCCTTCAGCAACAGGTAATGCACATCGAACTGCTTCTCCAGATCGGCCAGTTTGATCTCGGAGCGCCGGTCCCGTATCTGCTGCTTTCCTTCCTCCGTGCGGAGCTTCTCCAGGGGTACCCCAAGCTGGGTGCAAATAGCCTCCGCCACGGGGTAGAAACGCGGATGGACGCGTGTCACGTCCAGCGGATTCTCCGAGCCTTCGACCCTGATGAAGCCCACGGCCCGGTCGTAGCTTTCCTCGTCTATCTTCGGCACGTCCCTGAGCTGCTCACGGCTCTTGAACGGCCCGTTCTTCTCACGGTGCTGCGCCACTGCCAGCGCCTTCTCGGGCCCGAGCCCGGACACGTACCTGAGCAGGCTGCAGTGGGCGGTGTTGACATCCACCCCGACCTCGCACACGCATTCCTCGATCAGCCAGTCAATCACTTCCTTCCATGCCGCTCCGTTCACCTCGTCCACGTAGGGGGCCGGGCAAAGCACGCGAGGACTGATCTTGACCAGCTCAAAGAGCGGGTCGAGCAACCGCCTGCAGAGCGCGACGCTGCGCCGCTCCTCGGGCCTGACGTCGGGCAGTTCGTTCCTCGCGGCGCGGCTGGTGGAGTAAGTTTCGATCCCCACTTCCGAGAGCACGGCGTAGCGAAGATCGGGGAACTTCTCGGCGATCAGTTCGGAGACCAGGTTCTCCGTCTCTTCGGCGGCGGTGCCATCCCCTATTACGAGCACTCCCAGGTTGTGTTCGTTTATTAGGCGGCTGATCGTCTCTTTGGCCGCCTCCGCTTCGTTCTGCGGCGCATGGGGGTAGACGGTCGTCGTTTCGAGCACGTTGCCCCTATCGTCGACCGCCGCCAGCTTGCATCCGGTCCGATAACCGGGATGTATGCCAAGCACAGGCTTGACAACCGGCTTGACCATCAGCATGGATCTGACGTTGCGGCGGATAATGTCCAGCGCCAGCGCCTCGGCTCGTTTGCGCAGTTCCTGTTCCAGTTCCCTCGCCGCGACGTCCAGCAGTATGCTCTGCAGGCTGTACTTGATGCAGGCAACCAGGAATTCGGTGCTGTTGAGTTTCTTCAGCTCCTCCCCCCTGGTCAGGTCGCCCATTGCGCCCAGTTCGGCCGCGATCTGTTCGAACTGACTGGCGCCGCCGGTCAGATAGAGAGCGGCGGCCGCCCGCCCCATCTCCTCCACCGGACCTTCGAAGTGGTAGTCGAGCACCTTCAGCCGCTTGCCGCGCAGGATGGTGAGCATCTGGTAGGGGTGAAGGCCCTCTGCTTTCTGCCGGAAATCGAAGTACGTCCTGAACTCGCGCACCAGGCGGCCGGGCAGCGAACGCGCCGCGCGCTTCACGACGATGGACGCCCCCTGGCGGAATACCCCACGCTGGCGGTCCCGGTGCGATTTCTCTTCAGCCACCCAATCGCTGACGATGTGGAAAACGCCCTGGAGGACGCTCTCGACATCATTCAGTTCCTTCTCAGGGTCCACATAAGGTTCGGCGGCGGCCCCCATGTCGGGGATCAGCTCTTCCTGGGAGAACACCGCGACGGCAAGCGGCCCCAGGCCCTGGGAGAGGGCCTGCCGGGAACGCGACCGCTTCCGCGGGCGGAAAGGCACGTAGCAATCAACCAGCTCGCGCATGGTGCGAGCCTGGTTCATCTTCTGTTCAAGCTCTTCGGTGAGAATGTCGCGCTGCTTGAGCTTCTTGAGGATCCTGCGGCGACGAGTCTGCAGCTTCTCATGTCGCCTCTTTTCCTCTATCAACTCATAGAAGCCGTCCGCCTGAAGTCCTGCGGCCAGCTCCTTGTGATACCGCATGATGTACGGAATGCTGTAGCCGCTGTCGAGCAACCGCAGAATCTCGGCGGCCTGTTCGGCGCTCAGATGATATTTTGCCGCAACGTCCTTGAGGGCTTTTTCAGGCATAGCCTGTAGCTTCGCGTCCCTTTAACGAGACAGGAAGCAAGTCGAAGACGAATGGGCAGGGCTACTCACAGGAATGAACTCAAAAAAGGTACGTGGGCCAATTCTAGGCCATTTGCCAGGACTTGTCAACTCAATTCGCAGCCGCCGTGCCGGCCCGGCCCGGTCTTTACACGCCGGGACCGATTGTTTATAGTAGCCGCCGCCCGCGCCCGGCGCCAGCTTCTTGACTCCCAAGGAACGGCCGAACATGCGTGTGCTTTACCTCGACATAGACTGTCTCAGACCGGACCACCTCGGCTGCTACGGTTACCCCAGAGAGGTCTCGCCCAACATTGACAGGTTGGCTGCGGACTCGCTGCTGCTGTCCAACTGCCACACCTCCGATGCGCCCTGCCTTCCGAGCCGCGCTGCACTCCTGAGCGGCCGGTTCGGCATCAACAACGGCGTGACCTGCCACGACGGGCCCGCCTCGCAACTGAGATACGCCGGCTCGGGACACAGCCACCACCGCGAGGGCCGCATGCTGATGCGCGTGCTCCAGGACGAGGGGTGGAACACCGTCAGCTTCAGCGGGTTCGCGCAGCGCCATGTCGCATGGTGGTACGTGGCCGGTTTTACCGAGCACCACGGCAGCAAACTGCCGGGCGGCAGCGAGCGCGCCGACCAGGTCAACGCCCTCGTGCTGGACTGGCTCCGGGAGCACGGCCGGGAGGACAACTGGTTCCTTCACGCCCACTACTGGGACGTGCATACGCCCTACGAGCCGCCCGACGAGTTCATCCAGGCCGTGGCGGAGCAGCCGCTGCCCGACTTCCCGGATGAGGAGACCGTTCGCCGCGACTACGAGAACATGTACGGCTCGCGCACCGCACGCGACTGGTGGGGGCCCGGGTGGAAGCCCTGGTGCACGAACATGCCGGACGAGATAGCCGACCGCGCACTCTTCGGACAGATGGTGAACGGCTACGACGGCGCGGTTCTCTACGCGGATCGCTGCGTGGGCGAGGTACTCGACCTGCTCGGCCGGCTCGGCATCGAAGACGAGACGGTCGTCATCCTCTCCAGCGACCATGGCGAGGCCATCGGCGAGCTGGGAATGTACTTCGAGCATGGCAACGCGACCGAAGGCGTCACACACCTACCGTTGATCATCCGCTGGCCCGGCCTCACCCGGGGCGGCCGGCGCAACGATGCGCTGGTCTACCAGCTCGATCTCTGTCCCACGCTCACCGAGATGCTGGGCCTGCCGACACCGCAGCGATGGGACGGAGAGAGCTTCGCGGCGGCGCTGCAGGGCCAGCAGTTCGAGGGCAGGCCGTACCTGGTGTGCGGGTGCGGCATCTACAGCTTTCAACGCGCGGTGCGGACGCCTCAGTGGCGGTTGATCCGCACAATTCACGCCGGCTGCTATCCTTACGAACCCCTCTACCTGTACAACATGGAGGGGGACGCCAACCAGACGCACAACGCGGCGGAGGAAGAACCGGAAGTCGTTGCCCGACTGGACCATCTGCTCAGCGAGTGGTGGCACGAACACTGCACGGGCCCCGATGCCTCGCTCGATCCCTTCCAGCTCCAGATGGCGGCCGGGTTCACGCCGGACCTCTACTGCAGCCTGGATGCCATGCTTCAACGGCTGAAGGATACCGGCCGGGAGGAGCAGTATCGGGACCTGGTGCGGCGCCGGCTGGGCCGGCCCCCGCTGCCGCGTCCCTGGGGCCGCGTGCTGCTTTGAGAGTGCAAGGTAACACAGCACCGACAACGACACACATCTGACAGGGATGAACAGGATAGACAGGATGACAGGTAACGCGGGCAGTCCGACGGTAAAGCCAAGGTCCTATTGAGGGCCTCAATCCTGTTAATCCTGTGTATCCCTGTTGAACGTTTCTGCCGTTAGCGCCGTGGTAAAGGTGAGATCTGTGTCTGTTTTGGCCGTACAAACAAACGCGTGGACCGTCGCGCTGCCAGTGGCGGCGTACTTCTACGGTGCGGTGCCGTTCGGGTTTCTGGCCGCCAAGCTCATCAAGGGCGTGGACATTCGCGAGGTGGGCAGCGGCAACATCGGCGCGACCAACGCCGCCCGCGTGCTGGGGTTCCGGTTCTTTCCTCTGATCTTCCTGCTGGACGTCTCGAAGGGGTTCCTTCCCGCACTGGCGGCGCAGCGTGTCGTGTCGGGGGGCGCGTTCGACCCGCATCTACTTGTAGTCTGCACGGCGCTGGCGGCCATTTTGGGGCACGTTTTTCCCGTCTATCTCGGGTTCAAGGGCGGCAAGGCCGTAGCAACCAGCACCGGCGCCTTTCTGGCGATGGCGCCGGGGCCGCTGCTCATTGCAGCAGGCGTGTGGGCTGTGATGTTCGCCCTTTGGCGCTACGTGTCGCTTGCCTCCATCTCTGCCGCGGTCGCGCTGCCCGCGTCCGTATGGCTGCTCCACGCGGATCCGGTGGGATCGGGCAGGTACTTGACGGCGCTCTCGACCCTCGGCGGCATCCTCATCATCTGGCTGCACCGGGCGAACATCGGGCGGCTTCTTTCCGGCACCGAACACAAAGTCGGCCACGGGCCGCCCAGGGAGCGGCCGACGGACGGGCCGGAACAGCGCGAGCATTAGGGGAGTTCGACATGGCTGAGAAGAGGCGTTCTTTCAAGCTGGCAGACGTGTTCAAGCACAAGACGCTGAGCGACGTTACGGCAACTCCTGACGGCCGGGGCGCCGCGTTCACCGCCGCCCGACAGGACCTGAAGGAGAACAAGCACTTCAGCGATATCTGGGCCTGGAGCCAGGGCCGCGGGGTCTGGCAGGTGACCTTCGGTGGCAAGGCGCGCCAGCCCAGCCTGTCACCCCGAGGCGACCGGCTCGCCTTCGTGTCCCAAAGGGACGAGGGCAAGGCGCAGGTTCTCGTGATGGCGGCCAACTTCTCCGAAGGCCGCCCCGTGACGGAGTTCAAGAACGGCGTCGTGAAGTTCAACTGGAGTCCCGACGGACGACGCCTCGCCGTCCTGGCCGTGGCGGACAAGACGCCCGATGAGAAGAAGAAGGAAGAGGAGAAGCGCGACTGGTGGACGCGCGACGCGGACGAGCGCCGGCGGACGCTGTGGAGCGTCAGCGCCCGCGGCGGCGGCAAGCCACGCCGCCTTTCCACCCAGGACGAGCACGTCAGCAGTGCGGCGTGGACCCCCGACTGCAAACACG
>DAOVRD010000403.1 GCA_030628375.1 Planctomycetota bacterium | reverse complement strand
CTGCGCGAAACGGGGGTCTGCGCAGGCATCGGCCACCAGAATTGGTTTTCGCGTGCGCGCCACGTCGCGGATCACGGCGTGGCTGACCTCCAGTTCGGGCTTCGGAATGGGACGCCCTTTGAAGGTTACGGCGAGGCGGAAACTGACCGGATCCCCTGGTCTTGCATCTGAGATAAACACGCGCTCGGCCTCGAATATCTCAATGATCCGCTGGGCCGCGAGGTTGAGGACACGCTCAACGTCAAGCTCCGCGTTGACCTGCTGCACGACGGCCAGCAGCTTGCTCAGCGCATCGCCGCCGGCCGGCCCTGACCTCGCCGCGTCGGCCAGATCACGTTCCGCAGCGTAGAGCTCCTCTCGTGCACGACGCACCGGATCTTCGTCCGTCGGTCCTCCCCCTTCTCGGCCTGCGCTGCTCATCATGTTGTCGACTCCCCCGGTGTCCTGATGCGCCCTTGACCTGCTGCCATAAGCCTCAGTGAACGGATTCCATCGAATATCTCGATCCTCCGGGGATCGGAGAGGAACAGAGACCGGTTCCGGTCATCCTGCAAACGCCGTGCGACCTGCTCGACAGCGTCCAAGGCAGCCCTGCAATAGAGGGCTGCAAACCGCAATCTCCCCAGCTCGGCATATGTTCGCCCCAATCGCAGCGACACTTCCGCTGATTCGTCACACACGTGCATTCTGGAGAAACCTACTTCAGCCTTCAGAAGATAGTGCAGCGCCTCGTGGTACCTGCCTCTTCCAAGCTCCACCTTTCCCCGGACCGCATGTGTGAGGGCCGTTACTGACTCCAGGCCGGTCGCTTCGGCGGTGGCACAGGCCGATTCAGCAAGCGAACTGGCCGAGGCCAGATCGCCGCCTGCCATGACAGCTTCTGCGAGCCGTGCAAGGCACACGGCTTCACGCCCGGCCGAGCCCGTGCGTCTACTGAGTGCCAACGCCAGCTGCAGATGCTCCTGTGCAGCTGTGATCTCACCCCGAAGGACCCCGATCTCGCCAAGCGTACGGTAGGCGGACTCGAGAGGAACAGCTAGGTCCAAGGCCTTCGCCGTCTTCTCGGCCGAGAGGCTTGCGTCGCGCGCCGCAGACAAGCTGCCCAAAGCGTACTGTGCGCGGGCGATCCGGTTCAGGGCATGGCAACGCAACTGCGGATCTTCCGGGGCGATGTCGAGCGCTTCCATGCCTTCCTCAATTGCCAACTCCAGCCAGCCCCTTGATGCATTAACTTGAGATAGGTTCACGAGCACGGCCGAGTGTCCCCTGGCATATCCCAATCGCTCGTAGAGCATCAGCGCCTGCCCATAATAGTCGACCGCTTGCTCCCAGTTGCACAGCTTCTGGTGGACGGCCCCGAGATTGGAAAGGGCCCGAGCAGCCTCGCTCAAGTGGCCCTCGGCTCGGAGCGTCAGGAAGGCCTCCTCGAGACACTTGGCGGCACGCTTCAGTTCCTGCCGTACCACAGCCACGCGTCCGAGCGATGCCAGTACCTCCGCGTGTGAGGCCGTCTCCCCGAGCCGCCGGAACACCCGGAGCGACGCCGTGAAAGCCAGGCGTGCGTCCTCGACGAGAGAGTTCGCCAGGTATGCTTCGCCGAGCGCTCGCAACGCTGCGGCAGCAAGTCCATCGTCACCGAGTTGATCCCCAATGTCCCTCGCGGTTTCACAGTTGCTGACGGCCCCATCGAAGTTCGACTCGTAGAGGTTCACTCGTGCGAGCACCAGATTCGCGAGGGCCACCTCCAGCATCTCCGATGGGGCGAGGTCCGGACCGGGACCTGCCACGGGCGCAAGCGCGAATCTTGCTTCTGCGTAATCCCCAGCCCCTGTGTACGCCATGGCCACTTTTCGCAGAAGCCTGGTGCGTACAGCCGCCGGAAGAGGACGTGCTTGCAGAGCGTCTTGCAGCAGGTTCAGTCCGTCACCGAATGCCCCCCTGGCGCAATTCATGTCGCCGGCGATCTCAAGCAGGTTCCTTCTCTCCTGTCCTTCAGCATGGCTCAGTGCGAGTCCTAGCAGCCCGAAATAACGGTCCTGCAGATCCCCGGGATGTCGACCCTCAAGCAGTTCCAGGGTCAACGCAACGCCACTGTCTGGCGAGGCTCCTTCGAGCCTGTGCCTCGCAGTGCGAATAGCCGCTTGATCAGGTTCAGCGTTCGGAAACTTCTCCAGAGCATCCGCCAGCCTATCGTGCATGAACTTCGTCCGCTCAGGCGGTGACATCTCAAGAAGGGCTTTCCCGATAGCCTGATGCTGCAGTTTGCAGAGAGGTCCGCCTGCGGCTTGCCGGAACGAGATGGCTGCCCCGCCAGGGCCGCCGTCAAGGAGGGCGCGCAGCGCCTCCCGATTGACCTCAACAGCGCTGGCCAGCGCTGCAAAAGGCACCTCTTCATCTGCCACGGCAAGCAACTCGATAGCATCCCTGGCCGCCGAGCCGACGGACTCCACAAGGTCCAAACCAAGGCGACTGATGCTGTCAGGAACGGAGGCCGCGAAGTCGTCCGTCGCAACGACGTTCCCCCTGGCATCTACGCTCAAGGACCCCCTGGTGACGAGGTGCTCGACGGTGGTTGCGATCACCTCGGGGGATCCGCCGCATGCCTCCGTCAACCGGTTAACCACCGCCGTCGGAGTTGTGCCAGGCAGCATCTCAGAGATAAGCGTCCGCCTGGCTGCCAGACTCAATTCGTTCAGCAAGACATCCACCACAGCCCCTTCTCGACGCCAGGTTGCCAACTGGTCGCTAAGTGGCCGCGGGAGGTCGGTCGCAT
>DAOVRD010000332.1 GCA_030628375.1 Planctomycetota bacterium | reverse complement strand
GGTCGAATGGTTCTCGTCATGAGAGCTTGGAGGGCTGGCGTGAAACGGGAAGGCCCGTGCTCGAGAATGCTGCTGATTGTCACCTGCCTGCCTGTGCTTCTCTTGCCGTCCGGTTGCATCACACCCAGTAGTCAGGATCGCAGAACCCGCACGCGTTCCCTCCTAGACTATAGTTTCGCACTTTTTTCAATGGTTCAGGTGAAGTCAGGGTAAAGGAAAGGCTCCAATTGTTCCGATGCAAGAAGCAGTGGATTAGGCTTCTTTTTGCAAAGGAAGTTGGAGCCATGAGCGATTCTATCCTGGATGCAGGGCTGTTGGCAATGGTCTTTTCGGCCACAAGCGGCGTTTTCACCGCACCGAGTCTCGGCAACTTCCTGACGCTGGCCACCGGGTGGCTTCTGTGCAGAGCCCGGCGCACCACCACCGGCCTGATCGTTGCCGCCGGCGCTGTGGGGCGGAAGCACTTCGGTTCCTTCCACCGGTTCTTCAGCCAGGCCGCCTGGGACGTCGAGCAGCTCTGGCTCGGCCTGTTGGCCGTGCTGGTCGAGGGGCTCTGCCCCGCCGGCCAGGTCGTCATGGTCGGGGACGATACCGTGCAGGGAAAGTCCGGAAGGAAGATATCCGGTGCTGCCAACTGGCGAAACGCCTGCGGCTCGACCAGGCAGCAATACCGATTCTTGTGGGGGCATAATTGGATCATCCTGGCGCTGGCCGTCACGGTTTGGCCTAAGACCTACTCCCTGCCGATCTGCTTGGGGCTCTACGGCAAGGAGGCCGACTGCCAGAGGCTGGGCCGGCCCTACCGCACGCGGAGCGAACTGCTGTTGGAAATGGTCCAGGCCGCCTCTGAGGCGCTGTCGGGGCGCGATCTGGTCCCGCTGACCGACGGCCATTACGCTACCAAGCACCTTCTGGGAGGACTGCCGGAAACCGTAACGGCCCTGACGCGCCTCAGGCGGGACGCAGCGCTCTGGAGAGCGGCGCCGCCTCGGGGCGAGGGCGCTGGTCGTCCGCGCAAAAGGGGCAGGCGGCTGCCCCGGCCCGAACAGATCGCCGGTGATGGCCGCCGGCCCTGGAAGGAGACGGCCCACGCACGGCAGTTCAAGACGCTTGTGGCCCTCTGGTATCGTGTGCGCGGAACCCAGCCGGTCAGAATCGTGATCGTGGAGCAAAAGAACCCTCGCGAGCCCTACGCCTACTTGCTGTGCACCGACCCTGAGTGGTCGCCCGACCGAATCGTGTCCACTTACGCGGCGCGTTGGACGATCGAGATCACCATTCGCGACGCCAAACAGTTCGGCGGGCTCGGCGACGCGCAATGTCGGGTGGGGCGGGCGGTCGAGCGACAGGCTGCTTTCACCTTGGGCATGATGTCGCTGGTGATGGGCTGGTATCTGAGCGAAGGACATCGCACAGATCGTCTTGCGGTGCGGCCGTGGTACCGCCGCAAAAGGCATCCCACCTTTCAAGACATGGTGGCACATGCACGTCGCTCGAGTTGGCGTCAGATAGTTTATGCAAGGTCTGGTTCCGAACCAGACATCGCCAAAACTCGTGGCGGCCTGCTCCACTACCTGGAGGCCGCCGCATGAAGTGCGAAACTATAGTCTAGCCGCTCTGGTGGATCAGCCGGTACACGCCTCCACCCGTGGGGACGCATCTCCGAACTTCAGTTTCCGTGTAACGATATCTGCTTGACCATTCGGCCATTGGAAGCTCCCTTCCGCACAAGAGATGACACTGATGGCCCTTGCACATTACTTTTGCTAATTCATCCGGATCCCCGCGGCGTTGCCCCTCGCGCCGTATTCACGAACATATAACCCGGCCTCCTGCCTCACCTGCGGGGCCTCATTCTTCACACATCCTTCAATCTCCATTCGTTGACTGCGCCCGATCCTGCGGGCGTACTACGGTCAGCCCACCTTACGCCCTTGCTCTGGCCGTATCTCTCAGACCTCACCTGGAGCGGATGCCATAGCAGATAGCCTCAAAGCTGCCCTCGCTTTGATCTACAGCACCCTTCACAAGAACGGTGACGCTGAATGGACCCGCTTCCCCAATAGGAAGGAGACTGAACCTGATGTTTGGTCCACCCTCCGCGTCTTCCAACTGTAGCTCCGCGCGAACGAGCTCGGAATCGCATTCGACACGCAGTCGCTCGGCGTCAACGCACTCAGCCAGAATGAGACGAATGGTTCTTGTTTTGGTTTCAGCAATGGGCACTATGCCAAAGAAGACGTCCTCTTCGGCCAGGCGGATGGGGCTGACAACGTCGGCGGTCACCGGGATTGACAGTTCCTCATGCAGTTCCCCGTTCACCCTCAGGATCAGCGTCCCCTTGTAACTGCCGGGCGACGGGCTTGCCTCAAACGTAAGCGGGATGACCACTTCTTCTCCCTCAGCCGCCGTCGTTGCCCCCGGAAGGTCCACACTCAGACCTCTGGGGACCTCCTCGCCGCTCTTGACCACCAGGTCGCCCCCGAAGTTCCTCTTCAATGTGAGCCGTGCCGAAACGATGCTGCCACTCAGAATCTCGCCGAGGGCCAGCCTCTTGGGATTGATCGAGAACTCGGGCATAATCTCGCCCTCAAGTCTCAGAGATACCGAGCTGTTCTTGGGGTCGTTGCTTTCCACGACGATGTAGCGGACAAACTTACCGACGCGATCTGTAAGCTCGTATTCCACTACCAGGTCTTCGCTGTCTCCTGGGGGGATTCGCCGCCTTTTGAGCGTGATCTCGATGCAACTTCCACAGCGCGGCTTGACATCCTCAATCGTCAGCAACGAGGCACCTACGCTGTGAAGCTCAAATGTGCGGCGGACCTTCTCCCCCTCATGGACCTTACCGACATCATACGAGGCGGGTTCGGGGGAGAGCCTGGGCGCCGGCTCCTTGTGCGTGGCCTCTGCCTCAGAGCGCCCCTGCACACGGCTCCCCTCCGGTACGGATGGATCCCGTCCGCTGTTGTCACAGCCCAACGCCACAGTGAGAGCCAATCCCACTGCCACAAGGAACGGACCTGCCTGTCTGGCGAACTGGTCTGCCATCTTCAGCGCTGCATGCTCGATTCGACGGTCTGGTTCGTAACGTTGGCGCCGGGCTTGCGCTTGATGCGCAACGCTTTGGTGCGTCCCGGCAACTCAACTGTCGCCTCGTTCTCCGCAACCGTGAGGACTCGAATGTCGCCGAAGGCCACGCCTTCCCGAAGCAGTTTGGTCGTGCCCCCTCCGATCTGGATCAGGGCGTAATTCTGCTCGTGCTCGGTGATGGTCCCCAGAAGGCGCATGTCCGGATAAGGGTCCGGAGGCGGTGCAGGTGGCTTCGATGGCTCGAGCTCAACTGCTTGTGTTGCCGTTGGTTCTGGCTTCGGCGGCTCAGGGTCCATCTTCTGCCATATGACCGCAAACTCCTTGAGGGGGGGCAAGTCAGTCTCGCCGGGTGCAGCTTCCGACGAAAACGCGGTCGCTGGCCGTGCCGGCGGCGCCGGGTGCTCTGGGGCCCGCACAAGCGTCCGCAACTGACAGGCCACCATCAACCCCAGAACGCCGACGATCGCCCACACGGCCAGTCTGGCAACCCGCAGGGCCCGGGTCTGTTTGTAGCCCTTCAGAACCACTATCGAATCACCTTCGGCTCTACAGGGGGATACATGCCGTCCGGGCCCCAGACCCGTTTGGTGCTGCCCATCAGATCGGCACGAGAGAGGCTCTTGAGGTCCGTGAAGTCGTCATCTCTCAGTATTACGGGTCGCAGGAACACAAAGAAGCGCGATCCGCTGGCCCCCCTCGTTCGCGAGCGGAAAAGGGTCCCAATAATGGGTATGCTGCCCAGCACCGGCACCTTTTCCTGCGCGAGAGAACCCCTTTTCCTGAGCAATCCACCTACGATCACCGTGTGGCCATCGGGCACAGTTACGCTGCTGGCAATGACATCACTGGTGCGGGCAGGCGGCACCCCGGGTTCAGCGCTTGTCTTGCCGAAATCCCGGCTGGTGATGGTGTAATCCAGAACAACGAAGTTACCTTCGCTGATCCTGGGTATGACGGAGATCGTGATCCCAGCCTCTGCATAGCCGGCGAACGTTGTGGTAGAGACCGTTTCGCCGATATTCACACTGGTGAAGGGCTCCTCCTGGACGCTCTCAAAGTGACCCTCCGCATTGTCATTCACGAGGATCTTGGGTTCTGCGATCACGCGGCTCTTGCTGTCACGGCGCAGGGCTCGAATGATGGCGCTGGTGCCGTCCTCGTCAACTATACTTGCGTTGAGGCCTGAGCCGGGCTTCAAAGTAAGCGTTCCGGTCGCGAGGTCCACGGTGGAGAGGCCGAAAGCACTGAACACGAGCGCGTTCACGGCGCCCGTATCATCGTTGTGCAGGATCTC
>DAOVRD010000129.1 GCA_030628375.1 Planctomycetota bacterium | reverse complement strand
GCCAGCCATCTGCCGTCCGGGGAGAATGCCACGGTGCGCACCCATTCGGCATGCCCGACCAGCTCAGCCGTCACCTCGCCTGTCTCGACGTCGCAGACGTAGACGTGCCGGTCCCTGCTGGCGACAGCGATCCGTCTGCCGTCCGGAGAGAACGCGACTGCCTGGATGCGGGCCTCTCCGGGATGGATGGTCCTCAGGTTCTCGCCGGTCGTGGCGTCCCAGACCTTGACGGCGTCGTCCCAGCCGCCCGACGCCACAAGCCTGCCGTCCGGGGAGAAGGCCACTGACCGCACCACCTCTTCGTGGCCTTCGAGCTTGGTACGGATCTGCAGCGAGTCCATGTCCCACAAGGCAAGGATCTTCTCTCCGTAGGCCGCTGCGAGTGTAGCGCCGTCCGGGGAGAATGCGAGCGCGTTGGCCGCCCCTGCCGCGGCGTCCATCGTGGCCGTGTTCTCACCGCTCTGCGGGTCCCAGAGCCTCACCGTACCGTCCTGCCCGGCCGACGCGACCAGCTTTGAGTCCGGCGAGAATGCCACGGCGGCGACGGTCTGGCGATGCCCTCTCAACTCAAGGGCCTGAGTGCTGGTCCGCACATCCCACACCTTCACCGATCCGTCGGTGCTGCCCGAGGCGAGGCGCAGGCTGTCGGGGAAGAAGGCAACGTCGCCCACGGTGTCCGAGTGGCCGACCAGGGCCGACACAAGGCGTCCGTTCTGCCAGTCCCAGACCCTTATGGTATGATCCTCGCCTGCGGATGCCAGGTGCTTCCCGTCAGGTGAGAACGCAAGAGTGAAAATCGCTCCCCTTGTGGTTGCCTTCAGCGTTCCCAGTTCCTTCCCGGCGGTGCTCAGGAATCTGATCAGACCGTCCCACGCCCCGGCCGCTATCACACGCCCGTCCGGCGAGAACGCTACGCTGTTCACCCGGTCCGGATAGGCTTCAGAAGTGAACGCCTCCTGCCACGTGGCCTTTGTCAGGACTGTGACTGTGCCGGAGTGTGTCAGGTCCCCGGACCCAACGGCCAGGGCCCCGGCCGGTGAGAACGCCATCGAGGCGACTGCCCCGTCGAAGCCCCCGATGGAGGCCAGTTCCTCCGGCACGCGCGGGTCCCAGATCTTCACGGTTCCGTCTCTGCTGCCGCTGGCCAACCATTCACCGTCGTGCGAGAACGCCACGCACCAGACTTCGTCCTCATGGCCCTCCAGCGTTCCGAGCAGCTTGCCCGATGCGGTGTCCCACAGTCTGACCGTCTTGTCGTCGCTGGCGGAGGCCAGACGGGCGCCGTCGGGCGAAAAGGCCAGGTCGCCGAGCTTGTTCGTGTGTCCCTCGAGGGTGAGCAGGTCGCGGCCGCTGTCGGCTTCCCACAGCTTGATCTTGCCGCCCCAGTCTCCGGAGGCCATCACCTTGCCGTCGGGCGAGATGGCGATGGGCCCCACTTCACTGTCGTGGCCGCGGTAGGTCAACAGGTCCAGATGGCAAAGGTGCTTCAGGAAACCCCACGCCCACTCGCGAAGGTGCTTCGGGCAGCTATCGAGCAGGCGCTGCGCTTCGTCGAAGCGCTGGTCTGCTATCTTCATCTGGGTGAGGCCCACGTTGGCCGCGTAGCCCCTGCGCTCGGCGGTGTCCCAGTTCTCCTCTGCTATCTTGCGTTGCTTTTGCTCGGCCTGTCTGGCGATCTCGGTCTTGTTACGCTCCGACCGGATCCAGAGGAAACCGATAGTCAGGGCAACGATGAGGGCCACGGCCAGACTGGTGACGCCGATCTTGAGGCGCCGGACGGCGCGCTCTTTGCGGAGGCGTTCCTCTTTTGCGGCTGAGATCTGCCGCTTCAGCTCGGCCGCCTCTTCCCTGTCGTCCTTCTCCAGGACGGACAGGCCGAGGTCGAAGTCGCCGCCTTCGTAGGCTGCCCGCGCGTAGGCGAGTCGGCCCTCGCCCAGTCCCTCCTTGGCCGAGGCGTTCTCTTTCCACAGGCTGAGCGCTTCCTCGAAGCCGAAAACGGCGCGGGCGTAGGTGTCGTAGTGGCCGGTCTCCTTTGCCTCCTTAAGCAGCGCGCGCGCATTGTCCGCCAGCGCAATGCTCTCGGCGTGAGCCATATACGCACGGATATCCTGCTGGAGTTCCGCCACGGTGGCGTGTCGGTCTTCCGGCTCTGTGGCCATCGCCTTGAGGGCGATGTCCAGCAGTTCGCCGCTCTTGTTCGTCTCCTGTATGACGTTCTCCGCCGCGTTCATCATGCAGTGGAGCACGCTCTTGCCCGTGTGCGGCGTCAGGCCCGTGATGATGCGGAACAGTACGCCCCCCAACAGGTAGATGTCGCTGCACCTGCCGATCTTGTCGCGGTTATCCCTGGCCATTTCCGGGGCCAGATACGCGGGCGTGCCTCCCACCTGACTGGTCTTCTTGATGTCCTCGGCTTTGCCCTCCCTCTCCACCGAGGCCGCGAGCCCCCAGTCCATAACTATCACTTCGCCGTAGTCCCCGAGCATGACGTTGTCGGGCTTGAGGTCCCTGTGGATGACGCCTTTTGAATGCGCACAGCTGATGGCATCGCAGACGTCGAGGAGGACCCCGAGGTTCTGCTCAAAGGCCATCAGGTCCATTGTTTCCTTCCAGGACCGGCCCACGATGCGCTTCATTGTGTAGAAGCTTCTGCCGTCCGGGTCGCCTTCGAGGGTGTGGACGGGCATTATGTTGGGGTGGTCCAGATGGCCGGTCACGACGGCTTCTGCGATGAAGGGCCCCCTGATAGTCGCTTCTTTGCTTCGATCGGAAGGGCGCTTGAAGGTCTTGAGGGCGACGTCTCTGTCCAGCGACTTCTGTCGAGCGCGATAAACAACGCCCATGCCGCCTTCGCCGATCTTCTCGATGATCTCGTAGTCGTCGGCCTTGTCGCCCAGCACGTCCAGAAGTTCCGCGGGCGGCGGCGCTGGCCCAAGATCGGTCTCCGCAATCGTGGCCGGCCCGGATTTGATCGTCATCTCCGGATTGTCCGAGCCGCTGATGGTCTTGGCCCACACGTCCGCCACCGTGGCCCCCGGCTCAACGGCCCCCTCTTCCAGCGTCTCCTCCGCCTCCAGCGCAAGGACGTCCATTTCGACTGTTCCCGTGAACTGCGAGGAAGGCGTGCCTTCCTCGGCTGGCGCGGCAGACTCCAGGGGGACGACCCCCGCCTCGATCGTCTCGATAATCTCCGGGGAGGCGGCGGCTTCGTCAGCCGCTCCGGTCGCCTCCAGAGGGACTGCGCGCTCCTCGACGGTTTCTGTCAGGCCGGCGGGCGCGGCGGCTTCGTCAGCCGCTCCGGTCGCCTCCAGGGGGATTGCGCGTTCCTCGACCGTTTCTGTCAGCCCGGGCCCCGCGGCACCTTCGTCCCCAGTCACGGCCAACTCCGGCGGTTCGGCGTCCTTCTCCGCCTCGTCGTAAGGCTCTATGGGAAGGACCTCCGGTCCGGTCGGAGTCTCGTCGTCCGGTGGGCGAGACCCCCGCTCAGTATCGTCGTCGTCGGGCTCTTGCGGGCCCTTATTCGGCTGCTGCATTGCTATACCTGAGGCCGAGCTTCCGGTGTGGAATCGGCACTAGGAAAGTGGGGGACTGCGATGAACAGTTCGAGCCTGTCTTGCCTGGGTCCAGTATGATAGCACACATCCGGGAGAGGCGCGGCGGCGCGGGCGTCCCGTGGTCAGTTCTGCTACCTCAGGCAACTTGCTGGCCCGGTCAGCCTCCAGCCAGGCCGCCAGACTCCGCCTGCTCCTTCAACAGATCTATGACTACGTCATTCTGCTTTGTGATTGCCAGCAGCAGACTTGATATCGCCTGGAAGTATCGGACCTGCCGGGCCTCAAAGTCTTCTCTGAACTCAGCGTCAGACAGGTAGCCTTCCGCTATTTCTGCAAGCTCTCTGGCCTGCCGCTGACCTTCATCGGTTTTTGCCATTTTGCCGTTCTTCCAAGTACAAGGTTTGACTGAAGTCTTAGAGTCCGACGACCAGTCTGTCGCCAAGCGAGTCGGGAATCCCGCTCTCCTCTTTGATTTTCTTCACAGTGGTGCCGACGTCGTAAGGGACCCGGTGGATGTTCACAAGCTGGCTGACAAGACGGAAGCTCATGTCCCCGTTGCGGAGATAGGTGAACTTGAACCAGGCGTCCTGGAACGTGGCGAAGCACGCTCGCCAGTTCCTGTCTCTGGGCTGTCCCACGCTGCCGGGGTTCACGACCCACTGCGTCCGTATGGGGACGTGACTGTGCCCCACTATCAGGAGGTGACCCTCCACCGCTTCGAGCAGCTCTTTCCGGGCTTGGCCGGGGAATAGGTACTCGTTGAGCATGTGTGCCTTGGGACCCGGCATGCCGTGGACCATGGTGAAACCGTGAGCATTGATCTCCACCGGCACCTCGCGCAGGAACTGCTTGTTTTCTTCGGTCAACACGCTGTTGGTCCACTGGGAAGCGGCCTTGGCTGCGGTGTTCTTGTCCTCAAAGATGCTCTTGCACAAGGCCCGGTCTTCGCTGGAGAAGGACTCGTCGGCCGTATCGAGCCGGTCCAGGTTCGCGCACACGAAGTCATGATTGCCCTGCACCGTTTTGATGCCATGCTTGCGAACCAGTTCGCAGCATTCGTTCGGGTTGGGCCCGTAGCCGACAAGGTCGCCGACGCAGTAGATCTCATCGGCGTCGCCGATGTGCGCAAGGACGGCCTGAAACGCTTCCAGGTTGCCGTGTATGTCGGAGATGACGGCTAACATTGATTTCCCGAAGCGGCACCGCACGCGCGTTGCCAGTATCTCTTGACTCGGACGTTGTCTACGTCGCACCGGAACACTGCGCCGCAGCGACATCTTAGCAATGCCCAGAATCGAAAGCAACTCAAAAGGGCGGCATCGGGCGCCGTCTTGGCGGGGCTGTTCGATGTGCGTGCCCGGTGCAGGACAAGAGGCCCCGGACGAACTCGAGGTACTTCTCCAGGGGCCTCCACTTCGTCCGTTCCTTGCGACCGGTCGGCGTCATCCACAGGGCGCCTGGCATTCTTCTTCCGGTTGGTTGACAGATGCGACACATTGGGCATAATACGCGCGCTGTACGTTCTCTGACCGGATGGTGACGGTTCGAGGTCCCGGCATGTGTGGAGAGATTCAGACGAAGGTTGAAGGCCGGTGGCACGGCCGCCATCTCGTTGTCCACGGAGAATCCGTCAGCAGGCTCAGCGTGCTCGACGCATCCATCTGGCTGCTGGGGGTCGAGATCCGGATGGGTGGCATCGGTGCGGTCGGCACCAAGCGAGAGCACCGGATGAAGGGCTATGCACGGCGGCTGCTGGAGGATACCGTGCAGTACATGACGGCTCTGGGCTGCGACGTGTCCATGCTGTTCGGCATCAGCGATTTCTACAACAAGTTCGGTTTCATCTCCTGCCTGCCGGACCATCGGTCCTCCATCGCGACGCGCGATGCGGAGGGGGCTGCCGAGGGCGCGGGGGCGTACACAACGCGCCCGGTCGAGCAGGAGGATCTGCCCTGGATCGTTGGCTTGTACAACGGGCGCAACCGACGCCGGCCGGCCGCCCTGGTGCGGGAGGAAGAATTCTTCACGGGCTTCAGGGAGGGCAGCGCCTACGGCGTGGAAGCCGACGCGTTCGTCATGCAGAACGAAGACGGGGAGAGGATCGGCTACGCCGCGTTCGACGACAGTCGCACAGCCGTCAATGTCGTCGAGGTGAACGTGGCCGATTGGGCCGCGCACTGGAGCTTCCTGCACGAGTTTGCGAAGATGGCTGTTGAGCGCCGGTGCGGTGAGGTGCAGCTCCACATGGCTTCCGACGACCCCTTTGTGCGGTTCGCTCGGCGTTACGGCTGCAACACGCAGATCGGCTACCGGCGCATGGGCGGGGGCATGATGAGGATTCTAAACCAGGATACGCTCTTCCGGAAGCTCCAGCCGGCGCTCCAGGAGCGGGTGGCACGCAGTCCGCTCGCCGGCAGCCCGACGACGGTGGGCTTGGAGACGGACCTGGCGACCACCGAGCTGCACTTCAACGGGGCGCCGGAGGCCGATCAGACCCGTCGCTGGCGCGTGAAGCTGGGGCAGGATAAGCTCATGCAACTCGTCGTCGGATACCGGGCTGCGGACGATCTGCTGGCCGACCCGGATGTGACTGCCGAAGGAGACGTGCGGGCGCTGCTTGAGGTCCTCTTCGGCGGCCTGTCGCCGTACGTCTGGCGGGTGGACACGTTCTAAAGGCTATACGAGAAAGGCGGGTAGCGGTGGCCAACCAGAGGGATGAGCAGCGGCTTGCGCTGCAAGGCGGCTTGAAAGCAGTGTCGAAGATCGAGGGGAAAGGGAAACCCAAGATCGGTGTGGCCGAGTTCATGTCCGTTGCCGAGCGTTTTGGTTTCTCGAGGCGGACGTTGAAACAGATCCGGTCAGCCGTCGCCAGGGACGACATGGGGGCGGGTCCCTTCCTGTCCAACTACTACGCCAATCTGAAGGAGACCAAGGTGCAGGCCTTCGAGCGGGCGGCGCGGGAGGTCTTCGGAGTCAAGTACGCCATCGGCGTCAGCTCCGGGACAGGCGCGTTGCATGCGGCGTTCGTGGCTGCCGGCGTCGGCCCCGGGACGGAGGTCATCTGCCCGGCAATCGGGTTCTTTGCTACGGCGGCGGCCGTCGTCATGTCGAAGGGCATCCCTGTCTTCTGCGACGTGGACGAGTCGCTGAGCATGGACCCGACGAAGATCGAACGGCTCATAACCAGGCGCACCGTCGCTCTTGCGCCGACCTGTGTCATGGGCACCGTGCCGGACATGGGCGGCATCATGCGCATCGCGCGGAAGCACAAGCTGAAAGTGATCGAGGACTGTGCTCAGTCGTGCGGCGGCAAGTACCGGGGGCGGTGGGTCGGCACCATCGGTGACCTGGGCTGTTTCAGCATCTCGGGTTATAAGATCGTGGGCGGGGGCGAAGGCGGGCTCCTGCTGACCAACAGAAAGCGGCTGTGGGAGCGTGCCAACCAGCTCATGGAATGCGGCGGGCTGTGGCGTCCCGTTCGGTTCGCCCCGCCGCGCTACAAGGGGGAGCTGTTCTGCGGCACGAACTACCGCATGTCGGAGTTGGAGGCGGCTGTGGACGTGGTGCAGCTCAGGAAGATGCCCGCCACCGTCAAGCGCTTCCGAACGGTCAAGATGCGCATCCTCAAGCAACTGGGCAGGTACGGAGAGGTCGTCCCGCAGAGGCTCAACGACCCCGACGGAGAGGTGGGCTATCTCTTGCGGTTCTATCCGGAGACGGTGGAGCTGGGTCGCAGGATCGTTGAAGCTCTGAACGCGGAAGGCGTCTCTGCTTCGATGCGCCGGAAGGACGCGCACCCGGATTGGCACCAGTACTCCTACATGTTCCCGGTGACGCTGAAGACGGGGCCGACGCCGGTCAATTGCCCCTACGAATGCCCCGTGTATCTTCGAAGGGGCGGGCGCGCGGCCTACGCCCGGGAGGATTGCCCGGTGGCCGACGACCTGTTCGACCGCGTTATCACCGTAAGCCTCAACCAGTGGTTCACCGCCGCGGACTGTCGGCACGTCGCAAAAGGCATTGACAAGGTGCTCTCGGCATACTGCACCGAAGACCCCGACGCGGCGGAGTGGATACGCAGCAAGGCTGGCTGAATACGAGCCCGTGTGAATGCGCGACGGCCCGGCGGCATTGCTGAGAGTAGCGGGCGGGTCGGACTCCGGCGGAGCTTGTGGAATTGTGTCTGAGCCGTGGATAGAATGCGGGCTGCCCGTCCGCGTCGGGCGGGCAGGTCAGCAGGCATCAGCATCCTGTAGGTGAGAGGGGAGACGGAGGCCATGAGAATCAAGCAGTCCATTTGCTATCCGATCTTCAAGCGCGAGGACGTGAGCCTGGACGAGCTGTTCAGGGCCGCCAAAGAGATCGGTTACGCGGCCGTTGAACTGTGGGCCCGCGGCGACGATTTCGAGGAGGTCGTAACGCTGGCAAAGGCGCACGGCCTCGTCGTCGCGAGCATGAGCGGCCACCAGTCGCTGCCAGACGGTCTGAACAAGCGGTCCAACCACGACCGGATCGAGGACGAGCTGAAGACTTCGATAGACGTCGCCGCCGAACGTGGCATCCCGGGACTGATCTGTTTCAGCGGCAACCGCCAGCCCCACATGAGCGAGATGGAGGCGATCGAGGCATGCGCGGACGGACTGCGGCGCGTCGCCCCCTACGCTGAGAAGAAGGGCCTTAATCTGAACATGGAACTGCTGAACTCGAAGGTGGACCATCCGGGCTATCAGTGCGACCACACGGCCTGGGGCGTGGCGGTATGCGAGCGTGCCAGCAGCCCCCGCGTCAAGCTTCTCTACGACATCTACCACATGCAGATAATGGAAGGGGACCTGATTCGCACGATCAGGGAGAACATCCAGTGGATCGGCCATTTCCACACGGCCGGCAACCCGGGCCGGAACGATATGGACGACACGCAGGAACTCAACTACGCCGGCATTTGCAGGGCCATTGCAGAGACGGGCTACGATCTGTATGTCGGACACGAGTTCAGTCCGAAGGGCGGTCCGATCGAGGCGTTGCGGCAGACGTTTGATCTCTGCAATCAGGGCTGACGCGTCTCAGGCGTCCTCTTCGCCCCGGGGCCCCCTACGTGGACCCTTCCCCCGCGGCCATGCGTTCGATCTCGTCCCGCGTGTAGAGCTTCCCGCGCCCGATGCCGGGGCAGCGGCGTTTCAAGGCTTCCCAGCACTCGCGGTCGCGCAGGTTCTGCTCCCAGAAGGGGAACGTGTTGCACTGCGTGGGGCGTACGGGGTAGATGCGGCAGCCCCGGGGGGTCAGGAAAACGCAGTCGCCGTTCGGCCTCTCCTTCAGGCTGACGCGCCACCAGACACGGCGGCAGTGTTGGTCGGCAAAGTCCCGGACGGACAATGAGAGGAAATCGGCGATCCGGATGATTTCCTCCCGCTTGACCCAGACGTAGCCCGGCGGGCCGGTGCAGCACTGGTTGCAGTGCGTGCAACTGAAACGGAGCCCCCGTGCATACCAGAGGGCGTCGTCCACTTTCGCGGCTTGCGGTTTGGGGTCGGTCATGGGCCGGGCACACCGGAAGGGACCAACTGTGCCGGACAGAACAGCGCCGCCTGTCTCCCTCAAGCGGGGCTACTGGCGGGCCGGGGGTATCCGCCGGTGGCCGTGTCCTCCTCGGGGCGTTCCACGGTCTTTTCGGCCGCGGCCGCCCTGGCGGACTCCTCGCGCTCCCGACTGGCAACGAGGTCGGGCGCCGTCGCGCCCTCAAAGATGCGGTCCACCTCCTCAGCGCTCAGCGTCTCCAATTCGAGCAGCACCTCGGCCGTCCTTTGAAGTTCCTCGGAATGCTGCTCGCACATGCGCCGGGCCTGCTGGTGGGATTCCATCAGGATCTGCTTGACCTCCTGATCGATCTTCTCGGCCATCTGCTCGCTGTGCGTTTTCCCCCTCGTTATCTCGTTGCCGAGGAAGACGTGCTGCTCCTGGTCGGAGTAGCTGATCGGCCCGAGTTCCTCGCTCATGCCCCATCGCGTGACCATCCGGCGCGCGAGGTCGGTGGCCGCCTTGATATCGTTCTCCGCCCCCGACGAGATGTCGCCGCAGAACATCTCCTCTGCGGCCCGCCCGGCCATGTGCATCATGATAATGCCGAGGCATTCCTTCTTGCGCAGGCCGTACTTGTCCTTCTCCGGGAGAACCATTGTCATGCCCAGCGTCGCGCCACGCGGGATGATGGTGACCTTGTGAAGCGGTTCGACGTGTTCGTCCAGCTTGGCGACCATGGCATGACCGGCCTCATGATAGGCCGTCATCTTGCGGTCTTCCTCGCTCATGATGCGGCTTTTCTTCTTCTGCCGGCCGAAGCGCACCCTGTCGCGCGCCTCTTCCAGGTCGTCCATGTGGACCTCGTCCTGGTCGTTCACGGCGGCGCGGATAGCCGACTCATTCACCAGGGCTTCCAGGTCAGCTCCCGTGAACCCGGGCGTGCCGCGCGCGATGTGGCTGAGCTTCACGTCCTGCGCCGTGCGCACACGACGGGCGTGGACTTTCAGAATCTCCTCGCGGCCTTTCACGTCGGGCATGTCTACGACGATCTCGCGATCGAAGCGACCTGGCCGCAGTAAGGCGGGATCGAGCACGTCGGGCCGATTCGTGGCGGCGATCACGATGACGCCTTCGTCGCGAGTGAAACCATCCATCTCGCTCAGAATGGCATTCAGGGTCTGCTCGCGCTCGTCGTGCCCGCCTCCGAGGCCCGTCCCCCGCTTGCGGCCCACCGCGTCTATTTCGTCCAGGAAGATGATGGAGGGCTGGTTCTGCCTCGCCTTGCGGAACAGGTCCCGCACGCGCGCTGCTCCCACACCGACGAAAAGCTCGACGAAATCCGAACCACACAAACTGAGGAACGGAGCGTCCGCCTCGCCGGCGATGGCCTTTGCCAGCAAGGTCTTGCCCGTGCCCGGCGCGCCCACCAGCAGGACGCCCCGGGGTATCCGCCCGCCGACCCGCTGGAACTTCTCCGGGTTCTTCAAGAACTCGATGATTTCCTGGACCTCTTCTTT
>DAOVRD010000078.1 GCA_030628375.1 Planctomycetota bacterium | reverse complement strand
GCATGGAAGCAGTGGGACAATTTCATCCCACAGATCATCGCTAACCCATTGGCGGGCCATAGGCAATCCTCCCATCGAAGCTCTATGGCTCTATCATCCGACATCCCGAACCCCAAACTCCAAGGTTTTGCAATAGCTCCTAAGTGACGTTCCGTGCAGAGCATTCTGCGTCATCAGGGGCGAACATGGCGCTTTCGACAGCAGAGCTGGAGGCCGTCGTGCGCGACCTGGCGCCTAAGCTTCAAGGCGGCAGGATCGAGCGCATTGATCAGCCGGAACGTCACAAGCTGATCCTGACCGTGCGAAAGGACAGTTCACGGTACTGGCTCCTGGTCTGCGCGGACCCCCGCTTCAGCCGAATGCACCTGCTCACGTCGCGGCCCGAGCAGGGACGCCCGGCCGCCGGCTTCTGCAACCTTGTCCGTCAGCATATGACGGGCGCGCCCATCAAGGCCATACGGCAAGCGCCGGAAGATCGCATAGTGTTCGTCGAGTGCGTCGAGCGCGACCGCCTGATGCGGCCGCACAAGGTGAGCCTGGTGGCCGAACTTATCGGCGTCGGCAGCAACCTGCTGGTGCTGGACGAGTCCGACAGTATCCTCGGCACGCTGGTGCGAGGGCGCTCCGCGCGGCGCGACGTGTCGGCCGGCGCCCGGTATCGGCCTCTCGAAACACTCGCCAGCCTGCCGGATAAGGCCCGAGTCAACCGGTTCGAGGATGCGCTGGGCTCTGAAGACCCTCTCGCGCTGAGCAGGGCGATCCAGGTCCACTACGCCCGGCTGGAGGCAGCCCAGGAGCTGGAAGGGAGGCGATCCGAACTGCGTGGCGCCCTCAGGTCCGCCTTGAAGAGCAGACGGCGACGCCTGCACAAGGTCAGCGAAGATCTGCACCGAGCCGAGAATGCGGAGTGCATCCGGCGACAGGGAGAACTGCTGAAGATAGCCCTGCCCGACATCGTGCCGGGGCAGCGAGAAGTGGTGGTCGAGGACATCTTCGAGCCCGGCAACCCGCCCCTCACCATCGAGCTGAACCCCACCTTGCCGGCCAGAGAGAACATCGAATGGCTGTTCGGGCGTTACAAGAAGGCCAAGGCCGGACGCGACAGACTGGCCGCCAGGGCGGACCAGACCCGGCGAGAGATAGAAGCGCTGGAAGAGCTGAGAAGCCCGATCGAAGAGGCCGACGCCCTGGAGGTTCTGGCCGAGCTGAAGGAGAAGGCCCAGGAAACGGGCGTCCCCTTGCCCGACAAGCGGCCCAGACCGGCCCGGCAGAAGGAAACCCGGGGGCCGAGGGCTTTCCGCTCCGCCGGGGGGCTGGAGATACTGGTGTCCCGCAGCCGGGCAGAGAACGAACGCCTGACCTTCAGCATTGCCCGGGGAAACGACCACTGGATGCACCTGCTGGGCTGGCCGGGCCCGCACGTGGTCATCCGGAGGCCGGGGGGGCAGGCCGTCTCGCAGGAAGACCTGCTGGATGCCGCTCATCTGGCCGTCCACTTCTCCAAGATCCGCGGGGCCCAGCATGCGGAAGTGACCCATACGCAGTGCAAGAACGTCCGCAGGATGAAGGGCGCGGCCACCGGCACAGTCAGCTACGCCGATGCGACCAACATGAGAATCCGAATCGAGCCGGAAAGACTGGAACGGCTGCTCAGAAAGCGAAGCGACATCAACGGCGGAGGGAAGCCGTGAGACGCCGCACGCTTTCTTCTGGTGCGTTCGCCTGGTAATATGGCCTTCCGACGACCCGCGAGCAGCTCGGCCGGAGACTCCAGGAAGGGGGGATGGAACAGTGCGGACCGACGGCAGAATGCCCGACGAGATCAGACCGGTGACAATCCAGCGGGATTACACCTGCTACGCGGCGGGATCGGTGCTGATCCAGACGGGCAAGACCAAGATCATATGCACGGCGATGATCCAGGATGGGGTTCCGCCGCACTGCGTGGACTCGAACATGGGCTGGCTTACGGCCGAGTATTGCATGTTGCCCAGCGCGAACCCGGAGCGCCGGAGCTTGCAGGGCCGGGTGGGCGGGCGCACTCTTGAGATACAGCGCTTCATCGGCCGCGCGCTGCGGGCAGCCGTTGACCTTTATCGCTTCCGGGGCCGCACCATCTGGATTGACTGCAACGTCATCCAGGCCGACGGTGGCACGCGCACCGCGTCCATCACGGGCGGCTTTGTCGCGCTGGTGGACGCGCTGTGGAAGATGAAGAACGAGGGGACGATCGAGTGCGTCCCGCTGGTCAGGGCGGTAGCGGCCATCAGCGTGGGGATCGTGGACGGTCGTCCCATGGTTGACTTATGTGCGGACGAAGACCGATCCGCTTCCGTGGACATGAACGTCGTGATGACGCACCGCGGCGCGTTCGTCGAGATTCAGGGCACGGCTGAGGGCGAGCCGTTCGAGAGGAGCGAACACGACCAGATGATACGCCTGGCGGAAGCAGGCATCCAGCAACTGGCGAATGCACAGGCGGAGGCGCTCGGCGACCGCCTCGTTCTGTAGCCCCCCAGCCGTTCGGCGCGAGCGTATCGGCGGATGGCCCTACCTGACCCGCGGCGGGGCACTTCGGCCAGCGCCCTCCCCGGCGAGCAACTGCGCGAGCGTGACGTGCGCCAGGAACTCGTGCCTCTTCCGCTCGGCGTCGGTCCACACCTGCTTGAGCACGCCCGCCCTGGTCTTGTTCGCCGCCCCAGGACGGCCCGGGGGCGAGGCCTTTCCGACCGCCCCAACGATCTCCGCCACGCTTATCAACTCGGGAGGGCGCAGCAGCCAGTAGCCGCCCTTTGGCCCACGGGCGCTATTGACAAGCGCCTTCCGTTTGAGCTGGAGCAGGATGTGAACGAGGTACTTGGCAGGGGTGCGCGTTCGTGCCGCTATCTCGCGCACCTTGACCGGCTTCCCGGAAGCGTAGCGCTCCGCCAGGTCGAGCGTGGCCAGAAGGGCATAGCGAGTTCTGGCGTCGAAGGTGTTCATCAGCATCCTCAGGAACTCGCCGCACCGTCCTGCGCCACCTGCCGGGTCAACGATTCCTCCGTCTCGCGGTCGAAAATGTAGGCTTTCGTCACGTCGAACCCGACCTGGATGTCCTGGTTGACCCGGGGGTTGCTCCGGCTGTCGAATTTGGCCACCATGTCCTCCCCCGCGCCGGGAGCCCGCAGGTAAACGAGTGTCTCCGCCCCCAACGGCTCGACGACCTCGGTGTGCATGCTCTTGATGTTGTCCTCTTCGGCCTCCGGGAACAGCGCGCTGTCATAGATGTCCTCCGGCCGGATGCCGAAGTAGACGCGTTCGCCGACGTGAGAGCCCACGACGGCGGCAATCATCTGGTCCAGCTTCAACTCGATGTTCGGGGACACGAAACGTATCGCCCCGTCTTTGCGCTCCAGCGTTCCTTCAAGGAAGTTCATGGGCGGGCTTCCGATGAAGCCGGCCACGAACTTGCTGACGGGCCGGTTGTACAGGCCCAGCGGCTCGTCCACCTGGAGGATGTAGCCGTCCCGCATGACGGCCACCTTCGTGCCCAGAGTCATCGCCTCGACCTGGTCGTGAGTGACGTAGATCATCGTGGTGCCAAGGCGCTCGTGCAGGCGGGCGATCTCCACTCGCATCTGCACGCGCAGCTTGGCGTCCAGGTTGCTGAGCGGCTCATCGAACAGGAAGACCTTCGGATGCCGGACTATGGCCCTTCCCACCGCGACGCGCTGGGCCTGCCCGCCGGACAGCTCCCTGGGGCGCCTGCGCAGCAGGGGCGTTATCTCCAGCAGTTCGGCCGCATCGTGGACGCGTTTGTCTATCTCCTGGCCGGGGTACTTCCGGAGCTTCAGGCCGAAAGCCATGTTGTTGTAGACGGTCATGTGGGGATACAGAGCGTAGTTCTGGAATACCATTGCGATGTCGCGGTTTTTGGGAAGGACGTCGTTAACGCGCCGCCCGCCGATGTGGACGTCGCCCTCGGTGATGTCCTCCAGTCCGGCCACCATTCGGAGGGTTGTGGATTTGCCACAGCCCGACGGGCCCACCAGAACCAGCAGGCTGCCGTCCTCCACGGTCAGGTTCACGTCGTTCACGGCGTGCACGTCGCCCTCGTAGACTTTGGACACGTCGTAGAATCTTACTTCCGCCATTCTGTTCTCTCCGGCCTGCTCTTCGGCGACTTCTCAGCCATTGATGGATCCGTAACCGATCAGCCCTTGATGGCCCCCTCACTGATGCCACGTATGAAGAACCTCATCGTGAACGCAAACAGTATAACCAGGGGCACTGCGGAGATGAAGTATGCCGCCATCAGCGGGCCCCATTGCTTCACGTATGCCCCCTGGAGCCGATACAGGCCGACCGCCAGGGGCAACAACTCCGGGTCGCGTATCGTGATCAAGGGCAGGATGAAGGAGTTCCACGCCCCGACGAAACTCATGATCGCCAGTGCCGAGATGATCCCGCCGCACTGCGGGATGACCACGTGGATCACCTGCTGCAAATGGGATGCGCCGTCAATGCGCGCGCACTCGAAGAATTCCTTGGGCATGTCCTCGATGAAGTTCCGCAGCACGTAAAGGCAGAACACCTGCCCCCCGGCTGCGGTAACGATCGCAAGACCAACCAGCGAGTTGAGCAAGTTCAGGTTCCGCATCAGGTTGAAAAGCGGGATCAGGTTCGCCACACCCGGCATGAGCATCAGGATGATGAGCCCAAGCCAGAACAGTTGGCCGAACGGCACCCTGTAACGCCCGAACACGTAGGCGGCCAGTATCGCTGCCGCCAGGGCTATCAACGTGGCGGTCACGGCCAGGAAAATGGAGTTGGCAATGTAGACGCCGACCGTGTTCCACGCCTCAGACCAGTTCTCCCAGTGCAGGGGCAAAGTCGGCACCCACGGCCGGTTGTAGAACTGCGCGTTGTCCTTAAAGCTGATGACAAGCATGACGTAGAAGGGCATGAACACCAGAGCCAGCATGACCCACAGATAGCCGTGCTTGAGCACTCGCGCCACCGGCCCTTCGGATATCCTGCTCATTTCTCCACCCGCACGAACTTGGTATTGACGTAGGTCAGCGCCAGAATCACGAAGAATAACAATATGCCCATGGCGCAGGCGTAACCGGCCTCACGCCGCATGAATGCGTTGTAGTACATGTACAATCCCGGCACCATCGCCACTCCCTCCGGGCCGCCGGACTCCGTCAGCAGCACCAGTATCAGACCGTAACCCTTGAGCACTCCGATGATCATCAGGACAAGGTTGATGCGTACCTGAGTGGCGATCAGGGGCAGCTCGATGTAGAGGAACTTGCCGAACCAGCCGACGCCGTCCAGGTCCGCGCACTCGTAGACCGAACGAGGTATCTTCTCCAGTCCGGACAGGTAGATGAGCACGCCGATGATGCCTATCCAGGGGAAGCCCCAGAAGATCAGGGCCGGCAGAACGAGGCTGGAGTTGCCCAGCCACGCCGGGTTCATGTTGGCCTGGAAAAGCGCTGGCGCCTTTGCAATATTCAGATCGATGAGCCATGCGTTGACGGCCACCAACAGGCTCATCAGGTGAGTTGCGTTCAGGAAGCTGTTCAGCAGACCCACGACGGGGTTGTAGAAGAACTTCCATATCAGCAACACCACCATCCACGGGATCACCATCGGCACAACGAACAGCAGACGGTAGAGGTAACGCATCCTGTCGCTCGTTATGCGGTGGATGACTACGGCCGTGACGATGGAAGGTATCATCTTGAACAGGCTGGCGACGAACAGAATGCCTACCACGATGAAGGCACGGCCGAGGGTGGGATCGGAGAAGGCCCTGCTGTAGTTGCGCAGCCCGATGAAGGTGGCAAGCTCGTCGCCATCCCACCGGTAGAAGCTGTGATAGACGCCACTGACGGCCGGCCAGTACATGAAAAGCGCAACAAGGGCCAGCGTGGGCAGCACCATGACGTAGAGAGGCCAGTACCTCTTTACCTGGGAGAGCTTTACCCTCTGCCTCGCCATAGCCGTCCCGTGCTAAAGCTCACCGTGTCCCAGCAGTCGCACGTTCTCCGTCCAGACCCTGATCTCGTTGTTGCGAGTGCCGAGCTGGCCTACGTAGGCTTCGATGATGCGTTTGTACTGCGCCTCGCTGTCGCCAGCTATGGCCTCGGATGCTCCTTTGGCACCCGTGAGGATGGCCCGCCGCATTGCAGCGAACCGCATCTGCTGATCCAGCGTCTGCTCGTTGTTCTTGATGTACTCGTCTACGCCGCGGTGCGACTCGCGGCGATAGGCTTCGACCAGTTGCTGAGCGAACTCCTCGTATTCAATCTTCCCCGACATGTAGGCCGGCAGCAGTTGATTGTAGGCCAGTTCCGCGCCGGGCCCTTCGTATTCAATGGAGGGAGAGAACCCCTCGATCCGCGGGGCGAAGGGCTTCAGGTGCTCGCGGGTCTCGGCGCCCTCGATCACCGGCAGCCAGTACATCGCCTCGTTCAATTCCTGGTTCCTCTCAAGACTCGAAGCATACTGCAAGAAGTCCAGCGCCACGTCGGCGTTCCGGGAAACCTTGGTGATCGCCATGCGGAAGCCGCCTTTCAGGCCGGCCTCCGTCTGCGGACCGGCCATGTAGCGGCCGTAGCGGGCGTTATCCTTCGACGGCAGGGGGATGTCTGTCACCCCGATTGCGAACTCAGACTGCACGCCAAGGCTCTTGTAATCCCAACTGCCCGTGCTGATCATGGCCGAGTGGCCTTGCAGGAACAGGAACACCGCTTCATCCCTGTCCAGCGCCATGTAGCCCTGCGGGAAGTACTCCGAAAGCTCCCGGACCAGTTCGAAGTTCGCCCTGATGGACGGCTCCGTCATCTCTACCGCGCCCGAGTAGATGGGACCGGCCGACTCGACCCTGGTGACCGTCCCGTCGTAGTCCGCGTCCAGCCGGTCCAGGTAGTCCGCCGTGAAAGCAGTCCGGTAGGCATTAAAGAACTGCCGGAAGTTGTAGCCCGAGCCCGCAATGGGAACCAGTTTCCTGCCGGCCTGTTCGCCGTACCTGACCAGCTCCTCGCACAGCTCGATGAACTCCAGGTAGGTCGCGGGGAAAGAGGGACCCCACACTTCCTCGATCAGGTCTTTGTTGTAGTAGAGGCGGACCGTGAAGGTCGAAAGGGGCACACTGAAATAGCTCTGGAGCGACTCGTCGTAACCGCCCTCCATTTCGTCGAAATAGGTCTTGCGCCACGAGGTGTCCTCAAAGTGCGTGCCTTTGTTGTACGGGTTGGGCTGGTCCACGTACCGATCCAACGCCAGGAAATAGCGCGCGTAGAACTTGGGCCACAGGGCCCACCCGACCACCCCGCCCGAGCCACACTGGATCATGTCCGGGGCAGTGCGACCGATAAGCTGCGTGTTGACCCAGCGGAAATACCCCTCCTCGGGGATCAGGATCTGCCGCACCTCGACGTCAGGGTGGATCTCCTCGTAATCGGCCATGACCTGGTCCACAGCGCTCCGAATGCCAGGCTCGAGCTGCCAGTGAGCGAACCGAAGGACCTTCTTCTGCTTCTCGCCAGGCGCGCCTCCGGCGGCGCGAATGGCGTTCGTGATCACCACGCCGCATGAGATCACGTACACCACCATCAGAAGCAGCAGAGCCGGATACCTCCTCAACTTCGTCCACAACCCCTTCACAATGCTTCACACCCCCTGGCCCGCTCTGAGGGCCTGAACACGCTCGAGGCTCTTTGCGGCCCTGTAGAACAGCACCGTCCTCTCGAACTCCGCCACATAGCGCGCGTAATACGTCTCGGCCAGCTCATAGTCCTTCAACTCCTTCTGCGCGATGCGCGCGATGCGCCATAGGGTCACACTGCGCGTCTTCACGCCGGCAATGCCCGCCTCGTCCGCCGCGACCAGATGCTCGACGGCCTTCTCGAAGTCAGACATCTCTATGTACTTGTTGGCCAGCATGATGTGCATCGCCGAAGCAAGCAGGTCGTCAGGATGCGTCCCCAGCCAAGCCTCCAGCGTTTCCAGTCCCCTCAGGACGGCAGCTTCGCGGGCCAGCGTGAACTCTCCGGGCTTGGCGTCGTCGCCATGCGGCCTGAAAAGCGAGTCCGCCAGATGGACGGCAGCTTCGCTTGCCTCCAGTCTATCGGGGTAGTCCTGCATCAAACTCATCAGCTCGGACTGGCCCTGGCCGGGTTTCCCTGCCGCCATTTCCAGGCGCCCCAGGCCAAGCAGGCTCTGCGCGCGAGCAGCATCAGTGTCCAGCTCGGCCAATCGCACGTAGTAGCTGCGGGCCCTGGCCAGGTCCGGATTAGGCCGAAGGTGATGGCAGGTGGCCAGTCCCAGCAGAGCGGAGTAGGTCTGCTCAAGGGCGGGAGCGTCCGCACTTTCCACGATCTTGAAACAGTTGACGGCGAAATCGAAATCACCGGTCGAGAAGGCCTTCCAGCCGTCTTCGAGGGCCGCGTCCAGCCCGCCCGACGGCGTCCCGCCGCCACAGCCACACGAGACGAAGATGGCCAGGATCGCCGCTACGACTCTGAAAGTTCTTGCGTCCACCGAGCACTCCAGGCGAGACAGATCGTTCGCGCTCACTCCAGATCACTACTTTAGCGAGGCCGCCGCACTTGTCAAGCACAAGCCCTCCCGTCTCTCGCCATGACGAACCCCTTCACAGGAAGACGGGGTTGGTCCACGCGCGCTTGCCTTCGGCCGACACGACCTCGGCGCGGACGTACTTCCACTCGCTGCCTACCTCAGCCCTGGCCTCGGTCAGCATCGCCCCGTCGCGGGCGTACAGACTCCGTCCGTGGCAGCCGGCAGCCATGAAATGTATCTCTCTGGCTTCCCCGCAACGCACGCAGGCCGCCCCGTTCTCGACGCGGAAGTCCAGAATCTCCGCCCCGGACGAGGAGTAATAGCACGCCGTGCGAATGGCCTCCATCACGGCCGGCACGGTGAGTTCGGTCATCCTCAACATCGTCCAGCCGCCGAAAACGTCGAAGCCACCTCCAGCACTGTGGGCATCGTCCACCGCAATGGCCGGCACCCGCAATCCCGCCCCGAGCATCTGGTCCCAGTGCACGGAGCTGTATCCCCTCCCGATGCCCTGGCAAAGGGCGTTGAAGACCTCGATGCCCGCATGGCCCTGCAAGGGGGCAAGTTCCCGCAGCGTGTTGCCGGTCCAGTAGGGGTGGCCCACAAAGGTCGCCGCCCCGTGGTACTTCAAATGGTCAATTACGAGGTTCGCATCCGGCCCGCCCGGAAATGTGAGGCCGGAAGGAACGTTCACACACACCAGGTGATAGAACCGGCCGTCCTCGAACGGGGTGACAGTCAGCTCTATGCCGTCCAGCAACAGGAAATCGTCCGTGCTGCGAGCAGCGGCCTCGGAGACAGAGCCGTGGTCCGTGATCGCCAGCACGGCGTATCCGCGCGCTGCGTATTGCTCGATGCGTTCCTCCAGGGTGGCCTGCCCGTCGGAGACAGTAGTGTGCGTGTGGAAGTTCGCCTTGTACCAGCCGCCCTCTACTTCGAAGGGATTGCGGAACACGTGGTCCTCCTCGTCAAACAGTCCAATGACGGTTCAGGGCGCGCCGCGCCCCGGGTCAGATGCGGAAGAGCTGGCCCATGCGACGGCCCAGCAGCACGCCGACGACGATGAGGCATAGCCCCAGGAACGCCATCGCCCAGACGCCGAGTGCACTTGCGATGTAAGGACCATCTTCGATGCGCTGCACCAATTCGTAGATGGCTTTCGTGATCGGGTAGAAGCGCTCCTTCATCGCGAGGATCAAACTGTCGCTGACTTCCAGCATAGCAAAACAGAACACCAGAATGCCGCCCGCTATCAGGTTTGCACTCAACAGCGGCACAGTTATGCGCCGCATGGCGCGCAGGGGAGGGGAGCCAAGATTGACGGCCGCCTCCTCCAACTCCACATTGATCTGCTGAAAACCCGCGTAGGCCGCGCGGACCATGTAGGGCAACCTGCGTATGGCGTAAGCTATGACAAGCAAGGGGACGGGGTTCTCGCGCGGGTCCAGAGCCGTGCCGGAGAACGCCGCCACATAGCCGAAAGCCAGCACCAGTCCCGGAACGGCCAGAGGCAACATCACCATCGCATCCAGCAAGTTGGAGCCGCGGAACGTCTGTCGCACGAGCACGTACGCGATCATCACGCCGAGCAGAACGTCAATCACAGTGCTCAGGCCGCTATAAAGTATGCTGTTGCGGATGCTGGAAAGCGTGAGCTTGTGCGCCAGGGCGTCCCCGAAATGATCCAACGTGTAGCTGCTTGGCAGCACCGTCATGAACCACTCTTCCTTGAGCGCCGTCAGGATCACCGCCGCGTGAGGCAAGCAAGCAGCAGAAATCACTAACAGGATGAAGCCCACGATCAGGCCGCTGCCGAGGATGCCCGGGCGCTTCTCGGAGCCGGCAACGGCGCCGCGCGTCAGCGATTGATAGGCCTTCCGCCCGAAAATCCTCTTGGAGGTCACGAAAATCAGCACCGTCAGCGCCAGGACGCCCACAACGAGGGCGTAGCCCTGGGGGTTGTTCGCCAGGTCGGTCACCTGGTTGAAGATCTGAACGGACACGACCCGCCTGTAGCCGAAGATGAGGGGCGTCCCCAGGTCGGTAAAAGCCCAGATGAAGACAATGACACAACCGGCGAAAACCCCCGGCATCATCAGCGGCAGAGTGATCCTGCGGAAAAGGCGGAACCCGCTTGAGCCCAGGTTGATCCCGGCCTCCTCCAGGGACGGGTCAACGTTGGCCAGCGCGGCGGTGAAGTTCAGGTACATGATGGGGTAGAGGTGCAGCACCTCCATCATGACGACCCCCCAGAAGCGAGCGCCGCCCAGCCAGTCTATGGGGCTCTCTATGATGCCCGCCTGAGTCAGCAGCAGGTTCAGCGACCCGAACCTGGCAAGCACCTGGCGCATCCCGATGGCACCGACGAAAGGCGGCATAATCATGGGCACCAGAAGAAGCCCCGTCAGAAGTGACTTTGCAGGGAACCTGTACCGCACCACGACGAACGACAGGGGAAACGCCAGGGCCGCCGTAATGACGGTCACCACGCTGGCGAGCGCCAGGCTGTTGAGGATGGACCTCCGCGTGATGGTGTCCACGTAAAGGTACTTGAAGAACTTGAGCGAAAAGCCGCCCTCGACGAAGAAAGCCTCGCGACACGAGTAGTAGAGCGGGTAGAAGAGGAAAACCGCCAGGAAAGCGACGACAACAAGCACCAGAACGATGCGGGTCCGCTTCAATGCTCGGCTCCTCAGGACTGGCGCGGCAGAACCACGGCGTCTTCCGGGCTAAAGTGGACGTCAACCCGTTGCCCGCCGCCCGGAGGCGATTCGCCGGGATTCGATTCGACGGCGCGCAACTCGACCCCCCTGGCCGACAGCACGAACTGCTCGATCTCCCCCAGGTACACCGTGCTCTTCACTTCCGCCTCGAACACGTTCCGCCTGCCGGTCCCCATCTTCAGGCATTCGGGCCGGACCATGCAGACGACGCGGTCGCCCGCGTCGAGTCCGCGCGACCCTATCGTCGCCCGCAGTTCGCCAAGCCTTGTGCTCACGGTGCCCAGACCGCCGGCGCTGTCCACAAGCGTGCCCTCGATGAGGTTGGCCTCCCCGATGAACTCCGCGACGAAGCAGTTGGCGGGCCTCCTGTAGAGCGAGCGCGGCGTGCCAACCTGTTCCACGCGCGCCATGCTCATTACGGCGAGCTGCTCAGCCATCGAAAGGGCTTCTTTCTGGTCGTGGGTGACGTAGAGCATGGTGATGCCGGTCTCCGCGTGGATACGTCGTATCTCCCTTCTCATCTCCAGCCGAAGGCGCGCGTCCAGGTTCGAGAGCGGCTCGTCCAGCAGAACGGCGTCCGGTTCAATCACAAGCGCACGGGCCAGGGCCACCCGCTGCTGCTGGCCTCCGGACAACTGGTTCGGCATGCGGTCCCTGTACTGGGACATTCGAACGGTCTCCAGAGCGGCAGCGACGCGGTCGTTCCGCTCCGCTCGCCTCACCTTGCGCTCCTGCAATCCGTAGGCCACGTTCTCCGCAACGCTCATGTGCGGCCAAAGCGCGTAGCTCTGGAACACCATCCCCGTGTTGCGCCGATGAGGAGGGACTTGGTCCACGGGGCGCTCATCGAAGAAGATCGCCCCCTCGTCCGGCTGGAGGAAACCCGCTATGAGGCGCAGAATCGTGGTCTTGCCGCAGCCCGAGGGCCCCAGAAGGAAGAACAACTCCCCCTTCTCGACCTCGAAGGATACGTTGTCCACGGCCACGGTCTCCCCGTAGCGCTTCACCACGCTCTTGAGCGTAATGCCGACCATCATCCGCCCTCCGCCACGCGACGGTACCTCCGGCTTGCCTCCCCGGACCACGACGAGATGGTATCCGCCCGAAAGAGGGGGTCGCTCCATCTCTGCTGCGCCATCTCCAACAGATCCTTCTCGGAGACGGGCGGCTCCAGCAGCCTTCGCACCCGCGGGTCATCCGCCGGCAGCCGCCGCGTCACTTTCCACGCGGCAGCCAGTTCGTCATGCACGTCAATGATGCAGGCGCCAAGCAAATCGTTCACTATTCCCCACCGCCGGTTCTTCTTCTCCAGGTCGAACTCGATGCCGCTCTTGAACTCGAAGGCGTCAAATCGCACGACCGAGTCGTCACCGTAGCGGGCCACCATGCCCGGTATGACCGGCAGGCGGTAAAGCTGGTGCTCCTGTGGCCCCCCCGGCGCGCCTTTTCGCAACATCCACAGGCGCTGCCCCCGCTCGGAGAGGACGAACTCAACGAACAGCTCCGCCAGCTCGGCCTGAGGCGCCCCTTTGAGGATCCCGATGCCGTCCGGGTTCACGACCGTGAGCCGGTCCGGCAGGCGGAACCCCATCTTGTCCTCCCCCGCCTCCGCAACGGCCCAAAGGGCGTAGTAATCAATGGCCATGCCACAGGCCGCTTCGCCGATGGACACCTCTTGGACCACCTCGCTGGCTGCCCGGCTGAAGGAGCGGCAGTTTGCGCCCATGCGCATTATGTGCCGCCATCCCTCGTCCCAGCCGTACGCCTGCAAGATGATCTCGTAGGCCATGTGGATGCTGCCGCTCTGCCGGGGGTCCGCCGAGGCGACCCAGGTGAAGTACTCCGGTCCGCCCAGGTCTGCCCACGTCTGGGGCTCAGGCATGTTCAAGGTCTTGAGCAGTTGCTTGTTGTAAAGTATCCCGAACCCGGACATGCACGCAGCGAACCATCGCTGCTCGCTGTCGTAGACCTCTACGCCCGCGTGGGTTCGGGGGATGGGCGCCAGCACCTCCTCGGGCAGCGAGCAGCGGCGCAGCAGGCCCTTATTGCGGAACAGGAAGAACGGGTCGCAGCCGCCGCCAAAGAAAATGTCCACGTTGATGCCCTCGGGCGTCCTCTCGAATTGGTCCTCAACGAACTTGATAGCCTGTGTCGTCCCGCCCAGATTCAACCACTCGATCTCGACCTGGAATCCGCGCGTCTCGTTGACCCACTGCGCGAAGGCCCGCTCGAACTCACTCTCTATCGTTCCTGAGTGCGGCGAAATGATGACCAGCTTCTCGCTGAGGGCCGTTCCCTTCCGCCGCAGCAAGAACGGCGCCGCCAGAACGAACAGGCCAACCAGCCCGAGGATAAGGGCGAGCGCTTTGCGCTGCACGCTGCCTTTGCACCACTGAACCATCTGTGCCACCGACCGAAACCAGGACCGCGCCCGAGGCCATCGCTCCGGGCGCTCCGAGGGCAACGGCTTCCATGGCCCGGGGCTGCCACTTTATCAGATTCACTTTGGCTTTGGAAGTGCTCGCCCGGCTGCGGCCCCGGGCGGTTGAGTTCCGTCATCCAATGAGTTATAAGGGACCGCGACTCCGGTTTCCTTGCCCGGTTGCGGCAGTAGGGAGGGGGGAGGCAGTGCCCGAAGAGCGTGCCATGCACTTC
>DAOVRD010000030.1 GCA_030628375.1 Planctomycetota bacterium | reverse complement strand
TCACCATGAACGTCTACACCGATCCGACGCTGCTCGACGTGCCGGGCGCGCTGGAAGCCCTGCCCGCCCGTTCTGTTCTTGCGTTCCTGCTGGCGGGCTTGATCGCGGCTGGTGTATGGCCCGCCGCGTCGGCCCAGGAGAATGCCGGGCCTGCCACTCGCAGAGCGCAACTGGCACAACTCGCGGCCGGGTTCGAGCGGGATCGCGCTCTCTATATGTCGGAACGCTTCTCAGAAAGGGAGACAAGAGAGCAGTTCCTGAACGAATTCTTCACCATCCTGGGATGGGACGTCGAGAACCGCGGAGAAGTCTTCCTCTACCAGCAGGACACGATCCCCGAGGCCCGGCTCAGGCTCGGGGACACAATGCATTATGCCGACTATGCCTTCCGGGTCGATGCCCGCACGAGATTCTACTGCGAGGCGAAGGCGGCGTCTCTCGTTTGAAAGGGCTTGACGCTGCGTTAGCGCAACTGTGTCAGAAGACGTAGCCTCCCGGTCCAACAGCAATCGTTATCCGTGCCGACTCAGGCCTCAAGCTGCTTGCCGGAAAGCAGTCGCGAGACCCGTATAGGGCGGCCTGACCAAGTGCGCTGAACGTGATGAAATGGACCTCGGCACTGCCCGTCTTCGCGATAGTCACCCGGGGGCGCCACTCAGCGGGGCGTTCTGTCCACTTCCAGTCGGACTCTTCGCCTAGGCATTCTCGGTCAGCCGGGTCTGCAGTTTTGAGCTGCGCTCCCCTGAACGGGTCGCTGTCGAGCACCGTATGGGTGCTCCAGTCGCAGCCGTGCCATATTGCACCAAACTCCTTCAACTCACGATAGGCAATAGACGCCTCGAGATACGACCAGGCGCTTCCATCGCCTTCGAAGCCATCCATAAAGTGATCCAAGGCGTCTCGTGGCTTGGGGCTGTCGAGGAAGACGCCCGGCACAATTTCTACTTGCTCGTGCGGACAAGTTCCCGGTTCGGGGAAATCAGCTTCGGCGGGGATAGCGAACACGAAGCCATTCCCATTGGCCCCTTCGTAGAACTGGTATCCCCCCAGAACAAGACCGGGCTTCAGCCGAAGCCTTCTTAGGCAAGCAACGGCATCCGTCGCATCGACGGGCGAGACGCTGATTCCTTGCGGCAGCCTGTTCTGCATTTCCGGGGTCAACTCCAGGGCCGCTCGCAGACACGTACGGAGTTCCACAACGGCCGCCGCAGAGAAGCGCTCCCATTTCTTAGTCACCCTTGTCTCCTTCAGGAGCAGCGTAGCGTTCTCGCTTCCTCTACCTTTGCGTCGGAACTTCGACAGATTTCATCCGCCAGTTGGCCCACCCTCTCGAAGAGGAAGCATCTGTGAGATGAGCCAGAATAGGATGTTCCTGCCTCCAGTGCAAGCCAACGAAACGTAAGAAGGTTGGCGGGCCAAAGCAACCGCGTCAGTCCGACGCCGCGAAGCTCCTTGCGAACTGCCGCAAGTGGAAGAAGGAACTCCACAGGCCGGTCTGGGCGTTCCCCGCGCCGAGCGACGTGCCGCTCTTTGAAGCCCTGATGAAGGAGCAGACCAGGCTGGGCGACATAGCCGAGGCGTTCGCAGGCATAGACACCGGCGCTAATGAGGTCTTTGTCGTTGCGGTACTCGAGCGGATGCCCGGGACCAAGACGGCGTTGATTCAATCCAGAGGAACCGGCCAGTCACACTGGATCGAGCTTGCGGCGCTGCAGTCGCTGGTACGTCCACGGGATGTCCAGCGTTATCGCGCTGTCGAGAACCGGGTATGGGTGATATGGCCCTATGACGACGAAGGAGACGTGGTCCCGGAGGATGAGCTGAGAACTGCGTGGTCGCTTTGCTACGCCTACCTCAAGGAGAACCGGGACGTTCTGGAGGCGCGCAATCCGGGCGACATGAAGCGCAAGCTATGGTATGAGCTTCTTGCGCCCAGGTCCCCTGAGTTGATGCGCAGCCCGAAGCTGATTACAGGTTGGTCGCGAGACAAGAACCGCATCTTAAAGCCCCATCAGGAGTCACAGCAGACGAGGTCTGCCCCAGGACGGGTCAGCGCGCTCTGAGAGAACCTGGCAGGGAGCTGAAAGCTCCCGATGAAGGACATAAAAACGCGATTTCAGGACATTGACAAGGCCTGCACGCAGCGCTACAGTGCCGATGGTCGGCCAAGTGCCGGAGAGATCTTCATAAATGGGAAAGATGGGGTAACAAGTGAAACACGGAGTGGAGGCGTCCGAATGGAGCTGACAACCCCCAACGGCCGGCTGCGACTGGACCCGAGAACCGGATACGTGAAGGGCCTCAGCCTGGCAGGGGGCGCAACCCGGGTTCACGGCGACGCGGGCGCGGGGTTATTCGAAGTAGCCCTGCCACTGCCCGATTATGCTCCTCACCGCATCCGGCTGACCGAAAAGCAGGTGACGCCGGTCGTTGAGAAGAGCCGCGACACCGTCAGGATTAGCTACGGGCAACTCCGCTCCGATTATGGGGAATTCGCGCTGGAGGCCGAAGTGATCATACGGGGTGAGAGCGAGGCCGGCTTCAGTCTGCGGATGACACTGACCAACAACACGCGTTTCATGGTTCCGCAGGTGCTTTTCCCCAACCTTGTCGGCCTTGAACCGACCGGCAAGGTCCAGCAGGAGACGCTTCGGTTCGGCCGCGGCAAAGTGAAACCTTACAGCGAGTGGAACGTCCCCGATGGAGCGGCCAAGTTCTATGATCTCCACAGGCGCCGCTACTTCGATTACCAGTCCGACCCCTTCTGCATGAAGTGGTTCGACCTGGGCAACCGGCATCAAGGGCTGACCGTGTTTTCGAAAGACCTGACTCCCGATGCGCAAGGGATTTACCTGGAGAAGTGGGCAGAGGCCGACCGGCTTCGTCTGTCGTGGGCACACTACCCCCACGTTGCCCCGGGCGAGACGTGGCAGAGCCCCGAGTTCGTCCTTTATCCGCACGAGGGGGGCTGGGAGGTGGGAGTCAAGCCTTACAAGGACTTCATCGCTGCGCATTTCAAGACCGCTGCGGCGACCGAATACCTGCGGGGCACACCGGGATTGCGCACGTTGTTCTTCTCGTCTTATCTGTTCGGCGAGAAGCCGAATTTTCGTTATCGCGACCTGCCTCAGATCGGCCGGGATTCATTGAAGCACGGAGTACGAGAGATCGTCGTGTGGTTCTGGAACGACAACCTATTTGACCTGCCTTTTCGGCTCGACCGCAAGCTGGGAAGCGAGGCTGAACTCAGAGAGGCGTTGGCCGCCTGCCGGAAGATGGGGGTCAACGTCAGCGCCTTCCTCAGTTGCCGAGGCATCCGGGCCGACTGTGCGCCGGAAGAGTGGTTTGAGCACGACGTTCAGGGGAACAAGCGGTACCAGTTCTACACCTACTCCCTCGATTTCGTCCCGCCCTTTAACCCGCCGTACTACAATTCCGGGGTGTCCTCATTCATCTGCCCGGCGTCGAAAGGCTGGCAAAAGGCCTTCCTGGGCAGTTGCCGAGAACTCCATCGCTGGGGGTTCTCCTCCATCTGCTTTGACCAGCTCTTTGCCCGCGGCCTCTGCTACAACAAAGAACATAACCACAAGCCCCAGCAGACCGGCCGAGCTTTCTATGACATCCTGCAGAAGGCAATCAAGGATGGCCGGAGGGTTGATCCGGAGGCGACCTTCTCGGGCGAATACTTCACCGAAATCACCCAGGCTTTCCAGCACTACAACTGGGACTGGAACGGAGGCGCCGAGCGCGTCCCTGAGGACTTTGCGCCCTTCCGACACGTCTTCCCCCAATTCCGCGTCGGATTCCTGGTTGACCGCAGTCTGCGCTGGCTGCTGGAAGCGTTCACGCACGGATTGTACATCAATTTCTTCCCCGAAGGCGGCGAGGGCCTCATCGGCACCGACAAGGCGTTCAGCCTGAAGGTGCGTCAGTTGACCCGCCTGCGGGGAGAGTTCCGCCGATTCCTTGAGAGCGGTGAGTATTTCGGCAGCACACCCGTTGAGGGGCAGTTTCCTTGCGCCTGTCTTTACCGGTCCGGCCTTGAATTGCTCCTCATCGTGACGAACCCGAAAGCTCAGACGGAAGATGTGAAGATCGCCATGGATTTGTCTCCTTTTCTGGCGGAAGCCAGTCGGACCTGTCTGAACGTCTACGACGCGGAGGGCGGGAAAGGCAAGGCTCAAACAGTTGACCTGCCGTGTTTCACCTTCGAGGGGGAGATGGCACCACACGAGATGCTGCTCCTTCACTTCCACGAGTGAGACGAGCGGCAGGGAGCGGGGCACGTTTCTACGTGCTGCCTACGACGTATCAATTGCCGAAAGGGATCGAAGAGAGCTGGGGTGCAGTGAAGCCATTTGCAGCCAATGCCGATTGGAAGACATTCCAAGCGCGGAACGCGGGGCCCCAACGGCGCCAGGGCCGGATTGAAAATCCGCCGATCAGCGGTTACCTTCTGAAGAGGTATAATAGACAGGGGTTGCGCTGGCGTGGGAACATCACTGGGTGCTTTTGTCCGCGTCGGCTTCCTTTGCGTGTCATGGACCGGGCCTCGCGGTAAGGAAGGAGACGGAAGGGACTGCTGGGACGTGGTTTCATCAGGCAACCACCAGACGCAGGTTTTGAGCAAGGGAGGTTACTGACATGAATCCCAGAGAACGTTTCTTAATGGCGCTTAACCACCAAGAGCCGGACAGGGTGCCCGTTCACGATAGTCCTTGGTTGGCTGCTATTTGTCGGTGGCGCTCCGAAGGGGTGCCAGCGGACATTAACCCGGCGGAGTATTTTGACTTTGGGATGGTCGTCTTTGGCGCAGATACCTCGCCTCGTTTCCCAGTGAAAACACTCGACGAGGACGAAGAGTACATCACCAAGACGACGCCGTACGGCGGCCTACGCAGGGACCACAAGGACTATTCTACCACCCCGGAGATCGTGGACTATCCGGTGAAAAGCCGGGATGACTGGGAAAGGCTTAAGGAAAGGTTCCAGCCCAACGCGGACCGCGTAGACTGGCAAGGGAAGTGGCTCGCCGGGACTGGAGAGGACGACCGAGGTTTTGATTCCATTTTGGAAATTGACCGGGTTGACCAGCGGCTGGGGCTACCGGGATTCCGCAAAGCGAGGGACGAGGGCAGATTTATCACCTACGGCATGGTCTTTGGGTATGATGTAGCGCAATCCTACGTCTATACGGAAGAGTTGCTGATGCTAATTGCCACTGCCCCAGATTTAGTGAGGGACATTTATGAGGTCGATGCGCAGCTATCCCTGGACATGTTTGACATCATGGAGAAGGGCGGGTTTGACTTCGATGCGGCCTTTATTTTCTGCGACTTGGGTTACCGCAACGGATTGCTGTTTTCTCCGCACCACTACGATGAACAATTGCGCCCCACCTTCAGAAAAATCGTTCACTATTTTAAGGATCGAGGGCTGCCCGTCATTCTCCATTCCTGCGGGTGCGTTAAGGAACTGATTCCCCGCTTCATTGAGGACGGACTGACTTGCTTGCAGCCTTTGGAAGTTAAGGCGGGTATGGACCTTGTTCAACTAAACAAGGATTTCGGAGACAAACTGGCGTTCATGGGCGGCATTGACACAAGGGCTATGGCAGACCCGGATCCCAGCGTAATAGAACGGGAGATAAAAACCAAGATATCGCTTGCGAAGAAAGGAGGCGGTTACATTTATCACTCTGATCATTCCGTGCCTGATAATGTCAGTTTTGAGCAGTATGAGCGCACCCTACGGTTAGCCAGGGAATATGGCACATATTGACTCAGCATATTCACTTCAGAGAAAATCTATCGAAAGGACGCGGCCGGGCATGGCGGTTTCTCACCCGGATGTGAGGATGCTTTTGGTGGAAGGTAATCGTTTCGGTGGCCAGTTCAATCGGACAGGCCACAGTGGGTTACTTTGGGGAGCCGCGCCAGGATGACAGGCCAAATGCCCCACCAGTGCTTCGGCGTCAGTCAGAGACTCCCAGGCGCGACCTTTCTGATCTGCGGAAAAGAGGTCTGATCGGGTACCTACGGGGCCATAGTACCGGCTCAGACAGCCGTAATGCATAAGCACAATGCCGCCCAAATCTTTCCTCAGCAACGAGATGTGACGCCGGGACGCAGAAAACTGCAAGGTAAGCGCTTCACCTGTCTGCAGTCACTGCAAGACCTTCATTGGGTCCGCTGCTATGGGCTCGCCAGCGGGTAGAGCCCGCAGGTTCCTGGCAGCGCTCCTGGGCGCGTTGCTTGCGTCTCTGCTTTCGGTCGTACTGGCTTGCCGGACTGGGCGCCGTGAGTTGAGTTGCAGGCGGGCGAGGTGAGCGCTGTATTACGTCTGGCGGCTGAGGCAGATCAAGAATTGCCATTGAGTTGGGGGAGCCGACTGTTGCGCCGTCGGTATGAAGGCGCGAAATGAGGGAGAGCGGAGAATGAAGTCCTTGCGAGACGTATTGGGGAAAACCAGTCGGACTCACACACGCCGCAAGTCCTTGAGTCTGGACCAGCTCGAACCGCGAATCCTGCTGTCGGGAGCCATCGACTCGTATGAGCCGGACGACACGGAAGGGCTAGTGATTTCAGACGCCGTGGTTGAGGAATACGACGGGGACGGCGACAGCATGATCGGTGGCGACGAACACGTCTGCATATCGTGGAACCTTGCGGATGCGAGCGCGGTTGGCTCGACAGAGCTTCTAGTGTGACGTCCCGGAGATACGTTCAGTGTGTCAGAAGGCTCTGCAAAGGCCATGGAGGCTGGCGAACACATTCTCACCCTGTGGATGTTTGAGCGACTTGTAGTGCTATACGTATATGGTGGTGCTGGGCAATGGCGAGGAGGAAAACGGTGAGAGTCAAGAGGCACAAGCGTTCCGAGCCTGACAACAGGCCGGGCCCCAAGACCGTACCCGTCAAGAAGCATAGGCGCGCGAAGCCCAGGTAGTTCCGTGCGGGCCTCTTGGGGGAGCAGTGCTTGTGTGCGGACTTGAGGTCCTTTCTCTTCTCACAGTGACGGAGGAACCGTCTTGGTGCGCAGGGGGCGGACCATGTCCCAACACAATTTTCGCCGCAAGGTAGAACGCCTACTCTCGCTTGCCGATGTCGAAATCGATGGAGACCGCCCCTGGGATATCCAGGTCCACAACGAGAAACTGTATGCGACAGTGCTGGCGCAGGGCGCGTTGGGTCTGGGCGAGTCGTACATGGACCGCTGGTGGGACTGCAACAGACTCGACGAGTTCTTTCATAGAATCCTACGGGCCGAACTGGACGCGAAGTTTAGACCATGGTCGGAGGTATTCGCGGTTTTGAAGGCCAGGCTGTTCAACTTGCAAAAGCCGTCGCGCGCCTTTCAGATTGGGCAGCACCACTATGATATCGGCAATGAGTTGTACCGGCGGATGCTTGACAACCGCCTAATCTACAGTTGTGCCCGTTGGGAAACTGCATCCACCCTGGATGAAGCCCAGGAGGCCAAGCTCGAGCTGGTCTGCCGGAAGTTGGACCTGCAACCGGGAATGCGCGTTCTGGACATCGGTTGCGGCTGGGGGGGGACCGCCAAATTTGCCGCTGAGCGGTACCAGGTGGAAGTACTCGGGATCACGGTTTCTAAACAACAGGCGAATTTCGCGAAAGAACTTTGTCGGGGGCTTCCGGTGGAGATCCGCTTCCAAGACTACCGCCGTCTGGACGGGACCTTCGACCGTATCCTTTGCGTGGGCATGTTCGAACACGTTGGCGAAAAGAATTACCTTACCTTTATGCACGTCGTCAGGCGCTGCTTGAAGGACCAGGGGTTATTCTTGCTGCATACGATCGGCAGAAGCGACTCCGGTGTCAGGGTCGACACGTGGATGCGACGGTACATCTTTCCGAATTCCATGCTGCCGTCCGCAAGCCAGATATGCACCGCGAGCGAAGGGCTATTCGTTCTTGAAGATTGGTCTAATTTCGGTGCCGACTACGATAAGACCCTGATGCATTGGTTTCGGAATTTTGACGAGAATTGGGGGGCCCTGAAAGACCATTATGATGAGCGATTCTACCGGATGTGGAAATACTTTCTCCTATCCGCTGCCGGGGCCTTCCGGGCAAGGAGGAACCAGTTGTGGCAAATAGTTCTGTCCCCGGAAGGCGTCCCAGGCGGTTATCGTGCATGCAGGGGCTGAGGAGGAGACTGAGGCGACGGACAGGCAGATCGACCAGGTCGTCTACCAGGTGTACGGCTTGACCGATGACGAGATCACGATCGTTGAACAGTCGACGGAATGACGGGGCGAGCACGAGGCTGGGATTGCCTGTTTTCCCCCGGCTTCGTGGGCTGCTGAAGGCACTCAAATGCCGTAACCGTTCACGGCTTTTCGGTCAGGCCGGTAGGAGTGAGGGCGCAGGCTGGCCCGTGAAATGGGCGTGAAGGGCGCTGTGAAGGAACTCGAAGACAGATCGGCCTTGCTGGCGGCAGGTGGCAGCATATGTCCTGAATGAGGGCAAGAAAAGCGGATGTCGTGAAGTCAAAGGACGACGGTTCATGTTCCCAGGAACTATCCGCCTGAAGAGATCAGGAGATGCCACGGCGAGGTGAAGGAGCACAACCTGTGAGTGAAGCCGAGCGAGCAAAAGCAAATGCTGACGGAGGCGAATCAGATCCGGCCTCCCGCGAGCTCCCCGACTGGTTCGACGCCGTCGCGGAGGACGTACTCGAGTACTGCCGGCCGAAGCAGGGCCTGTGGGTCGATTTGGGTTGCGGGAGCGGGGGCCTGGGCTTCGCGCTGGCGCAAGTATCGGAAAGCGCCATCCTGTTGATCGATCCGAACGCCGACGCGCTGGCCAAGGCCGTCGAAAGGGCGAGGGCGTCCGGCCTGTCGGCAAGGGTGGTCCCCATTGTGAGCAGCGCGGAACACATCCCGCTGGCGGAAAAGAGCGTGGATCTGGTGACCAGTCGGGGGTCGATCTTTTTCTGGAAGGACCCACCGCAGGGCCTGCGCGAGGTCTATCGTATCCTGCGTCCGGGCGGACGTGCCCTTGTTGGCGGCGGCTTCGGAACGTCATATCCTGCCTGGGCCCACAAGGAGTTCTTCAGGCGTTGCAGAGATAGCAGACCGAAGAAAGAGAACAGAACTGAAGAAGAGAAACCGGCAGAGAGGGCTGAGCGGCCGTATGAGACCGTGCGACCGTGGAATGAGCCCCGACGTCCCGAGTGGCTGGCCGAGCAGGTCCAGGCCGCGGGTATCGAGGCGGCTCTCGTCGAGCCGACTCCTCCCGGGTTGTGGTTGCTCTTTGAGAGAGGGCGGACGTGAACGCGGAGAACGTGATTGAGGCGCGGGAGATCGTGCGGCCGTACGGCGATGTACTCGCCGTAGACCGACACGGTCTTCGACGACTGGACCGGCGTGCTCACCTACCTGGTGCGCGCCCGTGGACGGCGACGGCAACGAGGAGGGTAACATCCGGCAGGTGCTCGTCGTGCCCGTCCAGAACGGCGCTGTCGGAGTACCCCTTCCGGCCGAGCCGCGCCTGGTCGAAGCCCGCGCCATCTCCGGCGGCGACATCGAGCACGAATGGCTTTACCACCCCGCTGCCAAGAACCCGCCAACGCAAGCCGCGTTCCTGCTCGCGCGGTGTTGTCAGCAGGTGCTTTCCCATCATCGGCGCTTCATCTGCTGAAGTTCCGGCAGCTTGAGGCGCTTTCGTTCCTGCTGCGGCTGAACGGCGGCGCCGATGCGTTCGACTCCCTGCATCGAAGCGGACGTTGCGCAACCGACCACGCAGTCGAACCAGTGGTTGTCCAGTTCGTGGCGGAGCACAGCTTGTGCACGACGAGGGATTAAGCAAGAGAAGACAATCAAGTTAGATCACTGAGCACAAGTGCTCCCGGGGCTGGTTCGCATACGCCCGCCCAGACTAAGATGCACGCGATTGGTGTGATACGCCGAAACACGGAATCGCCAGACCGCTTGCCATATACAACCCGGGCGATGTGACCCTCCACAGAGTCCGTGGGCAAGCCGGGTTCCCCAAGCTTGGAGCCCTTGGCGTCGCCGCGCATAGCCTTGCCGCCATTCCAAATCAGGACACGAATTGCCTCTTGAAACACGGCCCAGGGCAAGAAGGGCTGACTGCCCAGGTTGTCGACGAGAACGCCCTCTTCCCTGAGTTCAGCGGTGAATGAGCCACCGCTAAGCAACGGTACTCTCGCAAGGCTGCCAATCTGCGCGAACTTGCTCTTGACAGCAGACGTGACACTGAGAGCATCCATCAGTCTCTCACCAGAAGAGCCACACGCGTATCCTAGCCAAGCTGGCTCTCGTTGTCAACGCTGGGCTCCACACCCCGCTGGGTATCCTGCCACCGCGCATGGAGCACTATGGTTCCTGCTCGTAGGTCGTGATGCGCTTGCCGCAGGATTGGCATTCGTGTCGACGGAGGATACGATTCTTCGCTGCGCGCCCGGTACAGATGACTCGAAAACGCTGGCAGCCGCATCTTCGACAGCGCAGGCCACGGTCTTCGTCGTCTTTCGACGGCTTGGGTTCTGGTTCCTCTGTCACCTTCGCTTCACCATCCGTAGTTCGGAAAGCTTCAGGCGCTTACGCTGCCGGACAGGCGCGACAGGAGCAGGCGTGACTGCGCCCAACGAGACACCTCGCATCGAGGCCGCTACGGCACAGCATACCAAGCAGTCGAGCCGGTGGCTGTACGGCTTGTGGGCCCGGAGCTCCTACCGCTCACGACGCGCCCTTTACGTGGTTTGCCACCGCATCAGGAGAAGGTGTGTGACGGTTGGCCAGGGATACTTGCTGGTTCCCTTCAAGTTGTGAATCGCGCGCAGCAGGTTCGGAATGGATGTGGGGACAGTTGAGCGTGCACTCAGGCACAGGTAGGGGCTGGAAATCATGCCAGCGGTGAAACTCATTTGCCTGTGGGCGGGTGCCGGGCATCTGGCACCCCACGCCCCCTCGTCCTCACTCGTCGTCATTGTCAGGCGCTTCGAGCAGACGGTTCAGCTTAGCGGACGGCAGTGCGCGGTCATCGTCCTTCCTCCTGTCATCTGCCGGCGAAGTGGGCGGGGAAAGCCTTGACCGGCCGCCGTCTTCCTGATATCACTGCTGCTTCGGCAGGTACGTGAGGAAGCATCCCAGGTATCGTACCGAGCGATCGTCGGCAGGCGCTTACGTCCAAGGAATTGACACACCTCAATGTGAAGGAGGCAGCACATGAACGTCTTCTGGATCATGTTGGACTCTCTTCGACGGGACCATGTCGGGGCCTACGGCTCCCAGGTCTGTAAGACGCCGCACCTGGACGCCTTCGCTGCTGAGGCCGTGGTGTTCGACAACGCTTACCCCGAGGCACTGCCGACCATCCCGGTCAGGACTGCCATGGCCACCGGGTGCCGCACGCTTCAGGGCCGGCCCTGGCAGCCGCTGACGTCAGAAGACGTGACGGTCGCCGAGATCCTCTCCGCCCACGGCTACACCAACGTAATGATTACCGACACATATCACATGGCCAAGCCTGGCATGAACTTCCATCGCGGGTTCCACTCGTTCCAGTTCATCCGTGGCCAGGAAGGCGACCCTCTCGAGCTGTTGCCACATGGCAGGGACCTCGATGATTATGTCCACCCGAAGCAGTCCGAGCGCAAGCGGAGGGTGATTGACAATTTCCTGCGCAACACGCGGCACTGGAAGTCGGAAGAGGACACGTTTCCCGCCCAGGTCTTCCGAGAAGCTGCCAGAATCGCCGCTGGCCTCAAGGACCACGACAAGCTTTTCTTCTGGATTGACTCCTTCGACCCTCACGAGCCCTGGGATCCTCCGGCGCCCTACGACGGCATGTACACGAGCCCTGACTACTCAGGCAAGCGCCTTATCGACGCCAACTACGCCCCCTGGGACTACATGTCCTCTGAGGAATTGGCGTACGTCAAGGGGATGTACGCCGGTGAGGTAACGCTGGTGGACCGCTGGTTCGGCCACTTCATCGACACGTTGCGCTCGGCCGGGCTCATCGATCGTTCCATCGTCATCGTGCTTGCCGACCACGGACATCCCCACGGCGATCACGGCACCATGATGAAGTCGCCGCCCAACATGTACAACGAGCTCTTGCGCATCCCGTTTATGATCCGCCTGCCGGACGCCGAGCGGGCTGGGACACGGATCGCGCCGCTGGTGCAGACCGACGACCTGTTGCCGACCACGCTGGACCTACTGGGCCTGGTTCACGAGGCGGTCTGCATGACCGGCAGGTCGGCCTGGAGCCTGGTCAGCGGCGATGCAGCTAAGCTCCGGGACGTGGTGGTCACCGGTTATCATCAGTCGCCCTACCGCTGTGTGCGCAACGAGGAGTGGTCGCTGGTCGTTAACCCTGAAGGGATGCACGAGCTGTACGATTTGACCAGCGATCCGGCCGAGCAGCACAACCTATTCCATGAACGTGAGGACATAGCACGCCGCTTGTTGAATCACCTGGGCTATTTCAGCTACACGAAGCTGCCAAGAACTCAAGTGGGGAACATTCAGGAAGCTTACGAGTGGGCCCATACGGCAATGGAGTAGGCCTGAGGACACGGGCGCACAGAGGTTGTGCCGTTCCCACCGCTTTGCGGATGTCACCGCGAACGGTGCTGGCAGGCTGACGGCAGGGAGGAGGGAAGCTGGATGGAACCGACGGGCCTGTTTCTCGCTGCGCCCTCGACGGTCCAGGTAGGCCGGGAGTTCTCGCTGGGGGTCAAGGTCCTGACCGAGCCGCACGTCGCCGGCACGTCGTGCTTCGGGCCGTTGCCGGCAGTGGCAGGCCGCTACAACAGGTCTCCCCGCGGCATCTCCTACATGGACAACGTCCTCCCCGAGTTTGAGGGGACCCTGATACTGAGCGGAGGGGATGGCTATGGGGGTCCGGAGAGCTTCTCGTTCTCGGGAGTTACGGGGCCGTATCGCGGTGATTCACGCCCCGTCACGCGCATCCCCGGCCTGCGCTACCTCAAGCCGGGGCTCAAGGTGGTCCGTGTGCGCGAGCCCGAAACGGGCGTCGAAGCCTTGTCCAATCCGATTGAGGTCCGTGACCAGCTGCCGGAAGAGAGCTTGTTCTGGGGAGACCTGCACAGTCAGACGTTCTTCAGCGACGGCCTGCGCTGTCCGGAGGAGCTCTACGCATTCGCCCGGGACGAGAGCTTCCTGGATATCTTCGCCCTTTCCGACCATTCCGAGTCTCTGACAGATCGGCAGTGGGACTACTTCACGGCTGTGACCAACGACTTCCATAAGGACGGGGCTTTCGTGACCCTGGTGGGGCTGGAGTGGACCAGCCGGGAGTTCGGTCATCGCAACGTCTACTATCCCGGCAAGCGCGGCCCTATACTTCGGTGCAACGATCCGCAGCAGGGGCGGCTGGACTACCTCTACGAAGTGGCCAGACGGGAGTCGGCCCTCGTCGTTCCCCACCACTCCGCCAACGTCGAGATGGGCGTGGACTGGTCGCTGGGGCATGACCCGCAGGTCGAGCGACTCGTGGAGATTCACTCCGTCTGGGGGAACAGCGAATGCTCTGAGAAGGCAGGCAACCCGTTGCCCATCCGCATAATCCACGGTGAGAGAGACGGCCGGCACGTTGTGGACGCCCTGGGCAGGGGCTACCGGCTTGGCTTTGTGGGCGGCGGGGATATCCACGACGGGCGTCCTGGCGACGAGCTCCACAGCCTGCAAGAGCCCGACCAGTGGCGGCTGCTGCGCCGGCAAGGCATTATGGGCGTGTGGGCGTCGGAACTGACCCGGCAGGCCATATTCGGGGCGCTTCGCCGACGCCGGGTCTTCGCGACCACCAACGTGCGGATGCTCCTCCGCTTCGGGATCAACGGACACCCGATGGGCTCGGAGATCCGCGTTGCGGGGCAGCGGAAGCTGCTCATCCGTGCGGCCAGCGAGGTTGACATTCATCAGGCCGAAGTCATTCGCAACGGCGAGGTGCTAGCCTCCCACCAGCCCGACGACGGGCGTGTGTCGTGGCAGCTTGAGGACGGCGGCAGCTTGCCCGTGGACTGGTACTACGTGCGCCTGACCCGCAAGGACGGTCAGATGGCCTGGTCGAGTCCGATCTGGGTCGAAGCCGGCTAAGGAGCTATTGCAAAACCTCATTTAGGCAGCTTGACGATGAGCGAGTTTTCGGGCACAGATAAGGACCGCCGCGAGCTGATGAAAGGCCAGAAGGCTCTCCCCGCTGCGCTCGTAGCAAAGCCGCAGGCAGCGATGGTTGTTGAACCACGACAGGCTGCCTTCCACTACCCATCGCGTCCGGCCCAGACCCGAGCCGTGCGTGTCGTCCTGTGGCCGCGCCAACTCGGGCCGCACACCGCGCGCCCGCGTGGCCCGGATGTTCTGGTCCCAGCCGTACGCCCGGTCGCCTTGGAAGACATCGGGGCGGAATCGCGGCCGGCCACGGGGGCCCTGGATGGGTGGAATCGAGTCGAGCAGCAGGATGCCCACTTCCCCGTCGGGCACGTTGGCGGGCCATAGGCAATCCTCCCATCGAAGCTCTATGGCTCTATCATCCGACATCCCGAACCCCAAACTCCAAGGTTTCGCAATAGCTCCTAAGAGCCCCCCCGCGCGGCTTGGCGGGCAAGGAGGCATTGACGGAAACCGGTATGGGCATTACACTCCGATCCGAGAGGCAAGGAACCGGATGTGATGGTCGCACTCGGGGAGTCCGGAGGGGTCTGTGACACGCATGTCCGAACCAGTGGAGATCAGGGCCCTGACGCCGGCTGACGCGTGCCTCGGTCGGAGCATAGCGCTGCTGGGGGCTGCAGTTTCTGGCGTGGACCGGTGTAGCGATGGGGTCGCAGAGAGGGCGGCAGTGCTGGCGGAGGAGATCGCTGCGATCGACCCTGACGGGCGAGCCATCTTCGTGGCCTGGAGGTCTGGGCAGCTGGTCGGCTTCTGTAGGATGAGTAGGGACGCCGAGAACCCATCAGACTGGTGGCTACAGGGATTACTGGTTCACCCCGATCACCAACGCCGGGGGCTCGCCACGGCCTTGGTCACGCAGGGAATGGTTTATGCCCAGGAGCGGGGTGCAGCAGCGATCGGGTCGATGACGCAGAGAGGCAACGTGCGTTCGATCCAGTTCCACGAAAGCCTCGGCTTCGAGCAGCAAGGGCATCTCACCTTGCCAGATGGCACCGAGATGGTCAGGTTTTGCCTCGCGACAGGATGAAGCCCACCGCGTGATTCCCGTAGCACCTGCAGCTTGGTAAGCCGCGCCCTGTCCCCGATGGCGTACCGCGGACAGAAGGGGGAGTGAGGCGTGCACTGCCCTTAGCGGCGGCATCTCGGCAGGATCGTCGCTGGACCTCACCATGCTTGTCCGCCGGCCTTATGGCGGGCTTGCTCGCCGTGGCGAGAACGTCTACACCGACCCGGAGCTGCTGGACGTGGCGGGTGCGCTGGAGGCGTTGCCAAACCCGAGGCTGATCGGCGTCAAGCAGTCTGATGAGGAAGGGAGCGCTGCAACTGCCAGCCTGCGCGCTCCACGCTCGACTTACCAGCGGAAGAACCGGTACGGGTCGTCCCATTCCTCCGGCACGTCGAGGTAGAGGCCGTCCAGCCAGCGCTGCTCGCCCTCACCGACCGGCTGGGAGACATGCCCCAGCAGCGGCGTCTGCCCCGCTGCACCCATGTTCGCCAGGAGCCGCGTCGTGCAGTACGACAGCTTGCGGAACGTCCGCTTGATGTTCATCTTCTCGCCTGAGTAGTCGAGGTGCCAGGGCGCAACCTGGCAGAACACCACGTTCGCATCCTCCGCCTTGCCCAGCACGCCGTTGCCGACGGCCGTCGCGCCGTCCGAAACGAGCGGCAACTCCCGCGGGTCGCGGTTGTGCACGTCCGCCGGCGAAACGCCGGCAAGCGGGGAGTCCACGCCGAAAGGCTCGAAGTAGGCCGCGATGTGCTCCCCGGGGGTCGTGTTGACTTGGGAGGGCAGGAATGCGCTCGCCTCCTCGCCCGTCACCCCGACCGCCAGCACGTGGCCGCCGGCCCGGACCCAGTCCTTGACGGCTGCCGCGTTCGCGGCAAGCTGCTGACCGCCGCCCGGGCCGACCACGAGAACCTGGTCAGCAGAGAGGCCCCTGCGGCCGTAGGCCGCCGGGGAGAGGCCCGCCGCTTCGAGATGCTGCCGGCCAGCCTCCTCGCCCGCGTAGACGACCGTGCGGCGCGGCGCCGGCTGCCAGCCCGAGACATAGCCGAGGATGTTGCGGGCCAGGGCCTCGGCGGCCGGGTCGCTCTCGGTGCGACCGGTCACGTCGGTTTGGCAGAACAGCACCATGCCTTCGCCTTCGCGGTACTCCATCAGCGAGGCATACTGCAAGGCATAGCCGCCGTCGAGGATGGGCAGGAAGTCGCCGGAGGCCGGTTTCTCGATCAGGGCCGAGGCCACGTTGCCCCGGTTGCCGCAGCGCCAGCCCCGCGGCACGGGGATGCCGCACCACTCGACGGTCGGTGCGCCGAACTGTCGGCTCATCTCATACTTCAGGCGCGGCGGCAGGACTGTCGCGCCGCCCCGCCAGTTCCAGAGGTGCTCGTCGGCGATGCCGGACAGGAGGGGATGGTCCGGCACGCGCTTGAAGACCCAGCGCATGCCGTACTCGGCGATGCGGAAGCCGAACCGCTTCTCGAGCACGTCGCCCGTCTGCTCGAAGATGACGACCTTCAGCCCGTCTCGCACGCGGGAGATGTCCGGCGCCGCCTCGTCCAGCGTCAGGGCGCCCTTGCCGACGATGAACACGTCGTACGCGGCCAGGTCTGCGTTCGCCGCTCCCAGCCTGTCGAACGCGACACCCAGGCTCCTGAGCAGCGCCGTCGTCTCGCCCTTCGGGTCGAAGAGCGCGATCCGCCCGGCAGCCTGGACGGGCTGCGGCGCGGGCAACACGTCGACAGCGAAAGCGTCCTCCTGGGTTTCGCCGTTGCTGAAACGGACCGTCGCCGAGAGGGTGTACTGGCCCGGGGGCAGGTCCGCGGGAAGCTCGAACGCCAGCGGGATGCGCTTCTGCTCGCCCGTGGGCAGCGAGATCGTCTTCGTGCCGGTCACGGCGTCGGGCAGGCCAAGCGACCATTCGCAGTCGCAGGTGACCGTCTCGCGCGAGTTGTTGATGATGATGAGCTGCTTCTCGACCGTCTGCCCGGGCAGGAAGTTGTGGTCCTTGCTCGTGAAGGCCGCCGGCTTGCCGCCGACGTAGGCCAGCACCGGACCGTTGTTGCGCACCAGGGCCGCAGTCGACAGGGGGCTCCCGTAGCCCTCGGGCGCGTTGATCGACAGCCCATACGTCCGGAAGGCGCGCCAGTTCTCGGCGAAGTACATCGCCAGGACCGGGTCCCGTTCTGGATGCAGGTAGTTCAGCGTGTAGGGGTAATCAAAGCGCTGCCAGAGTTCGCCGTTGCGGAACTTCTCGGCCTCCCAGCGCAGGTTCGCCACCTCGTGCTCACTGATCTTGTACGACTCGGGCCCGAAGAACTGTGCGTTCCATTCCGCAATGCAGAACTCCCACGGCACTGCGGCCCCGCCGTACTCGCGCTTCCCCTTGTACCATCCGCGGTACATGACCCAGTCCCAGCACAGGGGTGCGCCGTACTCGCAGGTGTGCACGGGTTTGACGCCGACCGTACCCCAATGCTCGAACCAGTCGCTCATCTCCTGGACGGGCGTGAAGTTCGCGTAGAAGTTGCTGGTGTGCATCGAAGCCAGATTGCCCGACGAGTGGTGGTAGAAGACGCGGGTCGGATCCAGGCGCTCGACGATGGCCTGGGCGCGCACGGCACGCTCCACGTTGGTTCCCCGCGACCACGCCGACCTGTCCACCAGGCCGTCGATCAGGTCGGGGTTCATGTCCTCCGCGTAGCCGGTGCCGTTGTGGTTGGCGGCGTAGAAGATGACGCACGGGTGGTTGCCCGCCACGCGCGTGTAGAACTCCGCGTGCTCGGCGTAGCCGTTCGTCTCGTCCGTGTCGGGCGTGTCCCAGTCGTAGGCGCTGAAGTGCGGCTGCGTCAGGGCCACGAGCATCCCCATGTCATCTGCGGCTCGGAGGACCCCCTCGAAGCTCATATGCGCGCCCGGCAGGCATCCGAAGCCGCCGGCAGCGACGAAGTTGATGCCGACGCTCCTGCGGCGTTCCAGGCTCTCGCGGGTGGCCTCGTAGGTCCAGCCCCGCTGGCCGCGGGCGAAGGATAGGAACACGCGCGTGCCGTTCAGGTAGAAGTCCCGCCCGTCGATCCAGAACTCGCGGAACCCGAATCGCTCGGACAGCGCCTCATCCAGAACCCTCCCCTCGGCGTCCAACAGTGAAAGCGTCACGTCGTACTGGTTCTCGGGCGTATGCAGGTCCCAGAGCTTCTCGGGGTGCCAGTCTTCAGTGACCGCGATGCGACCGTTCGAGACGTCGGCGCCCCGGAAGGGCTCGCTCGTGAACTCCTTGACCGTCCGTCCCCCGTCCCTGACCTGCGCGCGGAGGGCGTAGGTCGCCCGCGGGTCAACGCCGTCCAGGGCCGTGTCGAATGTGACCTGCCAGTTGCGCACCGACGGCTCCACCCTCATGTGACTGATTCGGGCGCCTTGGGGCGTCCCCACGAGGAAGACGTCGCCGCACAGACCGCGCCGGCTCACCTGGCCCCGCACCTCCTTGGCCGCATCGCTATCGTTGAAGGACATTACAACGGCGCTGAGCGGCATAGCGACGACGAGCATGCTCAGCACGTGCTTACGGCCGGGACGGCACACCGAGGTGAGGTCCACCTCGCCCCCCGGGAACCGCATGTCGTCGACCTTCCGGCCGTCCACGTAGACGGTGGCGAAGGAGTGCAGGAACTCCGCTGTGAGCGCCACCCGCCGGCCGGCCCACTCCGCGGGGACGCTGATCTCAACCTGATACCAGGCTGCGGTGACGTCGCGCAGTTGGCCTTCTTCCCAGGCTGGGTTCGGGTAGAACGACTGACTGGCGCCCCTGCGGCTGCCTCCCGGCCACGCGCTCGGGACCCGGATGTAGCCCCATCCGTCGGCCGGCACGCTGTCCATCGCGTCCCCGGCTGGCTGCCACTGCCACAAGCCGCTCATGGAGACCAGCTCGCGCGTGGGCGTTCCCTTGCGATTCGCCTTCCCCAGTTCCCAGATACCCTTCACGCCCTCGGGCAATTCCATTGCTGCAGCCTCCTGAGCCGCCACCTGCGGCAGCAGACAACAGGCAAGCACCGCACACACGCACACGATCAGCCCGGACCTACGACGGGTTGAGATCAACATGACACACCTCCCCCTGGGGGCCTCGACGGCTCCCCCCGCCCAGTCTCAGCGCTGGGCAGAACACAGACCTTATAGTCAACGCCCACGGTTCCCTGCCACGCGCTCACCACAGCCGAGCGCGGCTGTCAGAGTCTACTGCCCCTCGCGGGGCAAGTCAACGTCCCCAGCCGGAACTGCGCCGGCTCAAGGCCTATCGCGAGATCGTGCCGCAAAGGGTCAACGACCCCGACGGCGAAGTCGGGTACCTCCTGCGGTTCTATCCGGAGACGCTCGGGCTCGGCGAGAAGATCGTCCAGGCGCTCAAGGCCGAAGGCATCGGCTGTAACATGCGCGGCAGGAAGGCGGGGCGGGACTGGCACCAGTACTCGGACATGTTCCCCGTCATCCTCAAGACGCCCATGGCCGCAGGCTCCTCGCCGTTGACCGACCCCCGGTACATTGCCAAGGGCGG
>DAOVRD010000346.1 GCA_030628375.1 Planctomycetota bacterium | reverse complement strand
GACAGGTGAGCGCCTCTGACCCTACGGGATTCTACCGCCATTCCCGCACTCAGCGCAACCCCGTTCCGGGCGAGCGGCGTTGCTGACTGGGAGAGCACGTGTTGAGACCGGCCTGACCGCCGACGTTCTCCGGAACGTGGCCGTCACGGGGGCGCGATGCGTCCGCTCTTTCGGTGTGGAGCGTACCAATGGCGGGTGGGTTGCCGAGCGCTGTCTGACGGCCGCGGTCCGTTATCCCAGTTCGTCCGGTCGCGGGGCGGCCTGGCCGGGCGCCAGAGTGCGTATGAACGGTTCGAAGTCCTCTTCCGGAATGACATGCCAGTTGTGCTTGTACTCTTCGGACAGGAAGAACTCCACGGCCGCTACCACGCCGGCATAAGAGTCCGGGTACACCAGGAAGTGGAGGGTGTAATGTTCAGCGGGCACGTGGTCCAGGATGGCCTTCACGCCTGCCTCATGTTGCCACCCCGGACGGTCCAGCGGGATGCCCCGTCCTTCCTTAGGGTTGTAGTATATCATGGTGCTGCCATCTGCCTTGTCTTCGCTTCTGTGATCCACGTCGGCGTCGTTAATGGGTCCGTTCGGCTCTTGCGCGGTGGGCTTCCTGAGCAGGAATAGGCGGTTCCACTTGACCATGAGGAAGAAGGTGGACTTGCCGGGCTGCAGCTTGGCGAGGCGCCGTTCTCGTGTCACACCCCTCTCTGCGGTCCCTATGGCGATAATGAGGCCCTCCGCCTTTTGGGTCAGGTCCCGGACCTCTTTGTCGGCTTCGGTCGTGGTGCCCGTTGCCAGCACGCGCTCCCATGCTTCCTTGCCGCGCTTTTCCAGATCTTCTACGTCCTTTTCGAGGCCGGCGTTGTGTTTCTTCAGGCCCTCCAGTTCTTCATGCAGAGGCACGACTTCCTGGAACTTGGCCAGCATAAGGCCCCACTGCTCTCGGGTGGTGCGCAGCATATTCAGTTTGCCATCCAGTTCGACGCGCTGGCGTTCAAGTGTCTTCATCTCCGGCGAGTCAGGCTTGACCTGGACCTCTGCGAACTGGGCGAGCACGGCCAGCAGCATCGCAATGAAGATGACGCCGCCGAACGCGTTGCACATGGTGTCCAGGAGCAACTCGAGGTTGTCGTCGTTGATGGCTGCGGCGCGTCGGGCCATGGTCGGTGCTAGTCTCCGAAAACGCCGGTCTTATCTTCCTCCAAGGGCTCATGCCCCACGTCGAATCCGGCCCCGCGAAGTTGGCTAACTACGGCCGGCGCGTACCGGACGGAACTGGGCTTAACGAGGACGACGAAGGCTTCGTTGTCTTTGTCGCGCGTGAGCGACCACTGGCGGAAATTGGCCACGGCGGTTCCATAGCTACCCTCAGGAGAATCGAACCTCTCCATCTCGGGCGTGTCGCCCAGGACCCTCACCCTGATCCCTTCTCGAGAACACTGCACGAGGATCGGTGTCTTGTCCGTCTCCCCGAAGACAAACGTGACGCGATTCTCCGCCTCAAGCTTGCGGAGTTCCTCTTCCAGGCCGCGCACTTTTTCCTTGAGTCCTTCACGGTCGCGGCCCGCGGCCGCCGCGTTCGCCTCGGCCTCATCCGCCTGTTTCTCCTGTTCCTGGATCTGGACGCGAAGTTGCTCGATCTTCTTGTCCAGCTCCACCCGCTTTTTCTTCTCGCCTTCGGTGTCGAGTTTGATCTGTCTTGGTTCGGCTTCCGGCAGTCCTGCGAGGCGCTTCTGGATATCCTCTATCTCGCCGAGCAGTTTCTCCTTTTCGTCCTGCATGGCGGCCACCAGGCCTCCGATGTCCTCTACGCTGGCGGTGCTCGTCGCCATCGCGGGGGCTTCGGCGGCCTTGCGTTCTATGACATCCAGGACCAGCAGCAACATCACCAGTATCATTATGCCGGTGATGCCGGTGATGACGTCCTGAAATGCGAACAGTGAAAGGGGGGTGTCGCCCCCGCGGCGCCGGCGAGTCATGGAGCACCCTCTATCTGCTTTTCTTCCTCGACGGTGATTGTTCGCAGTTTGCTGACAATGTGACGGTGGCAGTATTCGTTGCACTCGTCCAGGAAAAGTTCTTCGTTTCTCTTCACGAGAGTCAGCAGCAGTTGGATGGTGACGGCCGCCACCAGGCCCACGAGTGTCGTGTCGAAGGCCACGGACAGGCCGCCGGTGACCTCCTGCAACGCGCCGCGGAGCGCGTCGATCTGCGCCGCCTGCGACAGCACGTTGCCGAAGTCGCCGACTGCAGAGGAAAGCCCCAGGACGGTTCCTATGAAGCCCAGCACGGGCACCGCCCAGATCAGCCCGCGCAGGCGTGTGTAGGTCGCTTCCATATAGCTTTCATCGTTCTCGGCCTGCGAGCGAAGGATGTCATCTACGTCGGACACGCGGCCGATGTTCTTCAGGTTCGACAGCGCCCGCTCGATGCGGTTCAGCAGCAGGAAACGCTTCGGGTTATCGCTCAGGACGTAAATGTTCTCCAGGATTTCATCGGCCGTCATGGGCGAGAGAACGAAGTCGGGCTCCTCGGGCAGGATGGAGTATTCCAGGGGCTTCCGTTGCAGCGTGAGCTTGCGCCACTTCACGAACAGGGTGGCTAGGCTCCAGCCGCTGAACAGCACGATGACGTAAGGTATCGGGCCCCGCTCCAGGAACTTCTGGGCAATGGGGTGTTCGGAGAAAGACGACATGGCCACGTAGAACAGGACGGACAGAAGTGCGCCCGCGATGAAGGTCAGCAGGGTGTTCGTCCCGGTGTACTTGGACCCGGGGAACCCGACCTTCCGTTCGATGTCCTGTGCTTCCCAGTGCAGACGTGGCCGCGCACTTTCCTGGCTCATTCTAGCTCCTTTTCGCTCCTGGTGCCGCTGCGGCCCGTTGCCCCGCACGATGGGCGCCTACAGCAGGACCGCCAGCAAGACGCCCAGTTTGATGACGTCGAACCCGATGTCAATGATGCCCAGCACCACGCCGGCGGTCGCCGTGCTTTCCCCCGCGTGATCGCCGGTGGCAGCCATGCCGCGCTTTGCCTTGTTGGCCAGTATGAGGGCGATCAAGCCGCAGACCGGCACAATCACACCCACCACCCCCAGCACAAGGGACGTGACTGCGAGCCCTGAGTAGGTCTCCTGTGTGGCGCCTGCGGCCAGGCCTGTCTCCGGGGCCGTGTCCAGCTCCCAATAGCTGGGCTCCGCGGCCTGCGCCCCCGCAACGGTCGCAAACTCAGACACATCGCCGATGCGCTGCCACACCCAGGGATCGGAACTCGCATTCACATAGTCGTCCAGCGTCAGCGTGCCGTCCGCAATAAGGCGCTGGACAACGCTGGCTGAGCATGGCCCTTCCACGTGCTGGTCATGTGCGTAGTACCACTCGGCGGCTGCTTGCTCCACCTGCGCCGGCTGCGGCTCGGCAATGCTCTCGCCGACCGCTCCGAGCACGGTGTCGGGAATAGTCTCGCGGATGGTCTTCCCCGACAACCGGTAAGGAGGGAAGAGCTCCTCGAAGGTGCGGGCCTGGTCCCACTGGGCCTGGTCCGCGGAGATGCCGTGCAGTTTGCTCAAGCGGCCCTGGGCGACCATCACCTTCAGTTGCTCAAGGCCGAGGGGCCCCGTAACCTGCCCCCGCCATCGCACATAGTAGTCGCCGTTCGTCATCTGTTGGTCCTCTGCGTGCGAGTTTCAGATCCCGCCCGTTGACTGGCCAGCACGGAGGCCAGGAGACCTGGTCCATGAAGCGACGTTGATCGGATGGGATGTCCTCGACGATGCCGTTAAGGATAGTCAGAGTCGGTTCTCCGTCGGTGGGCGCAAACAGGGGTTGCCCCTTGTAGAGGCGATCCCGGTGCGCAGGGTCCACTGAGAGCTTCCCATCGGCGTCCCTTGCTGCGACGATGTAAAGGGCCGGCGTGCTGCCCGCCCGCCCTGTCACAATCCACGCTTCGGCTTCGCCGGAATCGCGCACGTCCATGCGAAGGTCCCCCTCTGCCAGGCTCATCTGACCGATGCAACGGGGGTTCCGGGACAGGGACGTGCTGTGGATGCGGTTCATGATGATGG
>DAOVRD010000266.1 GCA_030628375.1 Planctomycetota bacterium | reverse complement strand
TCTGACGGACATGAACGGATGGACCAACCCCATCCAGTTGCAGGCGGCGCGCGCGGAGTTCGATTACGTGGACGACCATTTCTACGTTGACCATCCTCGTTTTCTTGAGAGAAGCTGGCGGCTGCCGTCACGTTGCGACAACACCAGTCCCGTGGCGGGCGGCGCGCCGGGCGGCCGGCACTGTGCGTTCGTCAGACTGCTGGACAAGCCCTTCACGATCAGCGAGTACAACTACTCGGGCCCCGGTCGGTTTCGCGGCGTCGGCGGCATCCTCACCGGCTGCCTGGCGGCCATCCAGCGGTGGGACACGGTCTGGCGATTCACCTATAGCCACAACCGGCGCAACCTCTTCCAGCCGTCCCCCGCCGGCTACTTCGATCTGAGCACGGACCCTTTGAACCAGGCTGCCGAACGCGCGGCCCTCTGCCTCTACCTGCGCGGCGACATGAAGCCTGCGCCGCACGCGGTCGGCATCGCCATGACGTCCGAGGATCTGCTCGGCAGTCCCGAGCGGAACGTCAGCGTAGCGCCTCCCTGGCATGCTCTCGCGCTGGTTACGCGAGTCGGGACCTTCTTCGCCGACCAGCCGGACGGCGCCACCGCCGACATCGTCCTGCCGTTCGGCCCGAAGGCGTCAGCGGCGGCCTACGGCGGAGCCGAGGTTCTGCGTGTGGACCCGTACGCGAAAGAGACCGGCGCCGCAGTGCTCGATGCGCTGCGCAAGCGGGGCTGGCTCGCGGACGACCGGACAGACCTGGCCGCCAACCGCATCCGGAGCGAGACCGGGGAGCTTCTGGTGGACGGGCCGCGCGACGTGATGATCCTCAACACGCCGAGGACGGCCGGCTGCTACGCGCCCGAAGGGGAAACCGTGACGGCCGGCCCGGTGACCGTGACCATCGAGGAGACGGACGCCACGGTCTGGGTCTCCAGCCTGGACGGCGACCCCATCGCCGAGAGCGGCAGGCTCATCATCACGCATCTGACCGATCTCCAGAACACGGGTGCCAGATTCGGCGAGAACGCCCGGCAAACGCTACTGGCCTGGGGAAGCATGCCGCACCTCGTGCGTGCGGGCGTGGCGAGGGTTACGCTGCAGTTGCAGAATGCGCAGGGCGCGAAGGCGTGGGCCCTCGCCACCAGCGGGCGGCGCGTGGCGTCAGTGCCCAGCGAGGTCGAGAACGGCAAGCTGATCCTCATGCTGCGCGTAAGAGGCACCGAGGGCGCCCGCATGATTTACGAGGTCGAGGTCAAGTAACCCCCTGGTCCGACGCAGCACCTTGAGCGGAGAAGAGGGCGCCGGCAGCGGTGGCTACATCCTACCCGGCGGCCAGCCCGTCAGGGCTGAGTATGCTCTGTAGAAACGATGCGCTTCCGGCCCTTTCTCCCGGGTAGGCCGCGCGTCTCGCCCGGCGCTGGGGGACTCATGGTGCCCCCGGCGAGACGCCGGGGACTACCCAGAAGAGGGTTTCTACAGACCAGGCTGAGAAGTCAATGCCTGCTGATACTGAAGCTCAGCCGTGTTGCAGTACCAGCGTGGACTGCAGCGCCTTGAACTCACGGGCCAAGTATCGCCGAACGCTGCGGATCAGGCGCGGCTATTTGCCGTCGCCTGCATCCGGCTGGTTTGGTCTCTACGTCCATTCCCGTTGCCAGACGGAACGATTATAGACTTGCTGGAAACCCAGCGATAGGTAGAACGGCTTGGCGGTTCCAACACAGGCCACTCTGGCGCCCATTGCTCCGCAGCGCCGAACGCCTTCCAACACCGCTGCGCGGCCCAGCCCCATGCGACGGTACTCAGGGTCGGTGGCCACAGGTTCGACGTAGGCGAGTGAATGCACAGGCTCGTACCACATGCCGCAGTAGGACACGAAGTTCCCGTCGGGCGCCTCCACGACAATGTTGAGGTCTTTCCGGTAGTTCGGAGCCGACTGCATGAATTTCCGATCCCCAATCCCGTCGTCCGGCGGCTCATCGCCATGGTTGAATCCTCGCCAGAGGACGCGATCCACCTTGCGCAGGTCGTTATCCTCGGCCAGGCTCTTCAGCCGGAAGCCCGCTGGCACTGTAACTGGAGGAAACGGGTCCGCGACTGCAAAGTGCGACATCGGCTCGCACCCATCGCCTTTCGCATACCCGCGCTCCGAAGCCACTTTCTGGAAGTCGTCGTCCTCATCGTTGATCCAGACGCGCAGCCGCCGCACGCCATCCCTCCGGGCGCTCACGTGCTTCTCGGCGTACATCAGCATCTCCCCCTTGAGATCGCCGCATTCAGGATCGATTTCGAAGTAGGCTGTCCCCATGTAGTGTTCCGGATGGACGACACCGACGATCTCTCCATGCGCCTCCCAGACGCCGATCGAATCCAGGTCAACTCCTCGGATCAGCGGGTGATAATGCATGTACTCCCAGCGGGGCTGCACCCAATTGATATGCTCACCCGTAGTGCGGTATGTCCTCACGAGGAACCGGCCGACCTTCTCGTAGTCAGCGGCGTGGTCGTACTGTCTGACTGTCGTCCGCATAGTCCTTCCTTCGTTGCCGAACGTTCGGGATCACTGGCTGCCCGTGTGGAAGGACCCCGTGACCTTACTCCAGGAGCGTGACGACGCCGAAGTTGGCGGGAATCCAGGCCGGCGATATCCCTCCGCCCCAGTTCATGTAGGCCGCCCGGCCCTGGCCGTCGTTGTCGTTGAGCTGCACCGCGAATGCGAACTTGCCGCCGAACGCCGGCGTAATCCCGCCCAACTCGCTCCACGGCATGCGGATCTCGTACACGCACCTGCCCTAGGCACGACCGATAGCCATCTCGTAGACGGAGGAGTCGCGGAACAGGTGCCCGCTCCGCAGGCCGCCGGAGTATCGTTCGGGACGGTAGATCGTGTGCACGCCGCTGCCGCCGCCAGGCGCCGTTGGAGAGACGTAGTACGCGAAGCCCCTGGCCTGCGCCTCCGGACCCCGGTCAGTCGGGTCGAAGGCCAGGACCAGGCTGTCGCCTTCCACCACCGACTCGCCCGAGCCGGCAGCATGGTGGACGTCGTCGGCCACGACCAGCGCCACGTACAGGTTCGAGTCATCCCACATGAGATAGCCCACGCCGTTCAGGTTCTCAGGCGTCCACTGGTAGGACTCATCCAGGACCGTAAGCTGGTTGCGGCCTATCAGCGGAATCGGACACTCGGTCACCCAATCGTCCAGCTTCCCGTCTACGCGCGGCGGCGCGGGCGTCCTGTAGCACTCGGCCGCGAAGTCGGTCCCCTCGAACAGGGTGACCCTCATGTTGTCGAAGAGGGCCTGACCCGCGCCTCGCCCCAGCGGGCTGAACCCCGCCGTCTTCAGGTTCGCGGGCGTCTTGATCCGGCTTGTGTACATCTGCCAGTACGGGTTGTCCCGGCCGGCGGTGAAGACGTGCACGTCGTACAGGCTCTTGGTGGTGCCGTCGGCCAGGTGCAGGTAGACGTTCGACCCGGCGTGCATGTCCTCGTTCCATAACCAGGCGGTGTACAGGTAGGTCTGACCGCCTCGCAGATCGAGCCGCTGGCCAATCGTCACGTAGCCTTCGGAATTGGTGAACTTGACGAGACGCTTCCCCAGACCGAGCCCCAGGCCCTCCGGGCCCGCCCACAGACTTGTCTTCCCGTTCACGCGCCAGCCTTCAGACCCTTTGCCCGACCCGTCGGCCCGCTCGAAGGTCCCGTTCTCAATCATGTTGCCCAGCATGTCCGCCGAGAGGACCGAGACAACGAACGGCTTCCTGATCTCCGGCAGCTTCTCCCACGCGAACCGGAACACCGCTTCAGCCGCGTAATCGTCCACTGCCGCGCCATCAGGCACCGTCACCGAAACCGGCAGGAACTGCTCTTCGCCCGGCTTCAGGGAGAAGGAAGTCTCCGGTGGCGCCGGCCACCCCTGGGGCAGAGCCATTCGGGCCGTTCCGGCGAGCTGCCGGTCGTAGAGGTTCCGCAGCCGCACGAACACCTTGCCTTCCCTACCCACAAGCAGCGTGGCGCGTGGCGCCTCGACCAGCTTCGACCTCTTCAGAGCAGCCCGGTGCATCCGGATCTCAGGCACCACGTACGCCTTCAGCACATCCATGTCGGCATCCTCGGCGAAGTACGGCAGCGCAGCAAGATCGAGCTGCAGCCGACCCCCGGGCGCTGCCACGAGACTCTCGTTGCCCTGGTAGTCGGTGATGCGCACGCTGTTCGTGCCGACCTCCAGGGAGACGGTCTCCCCGTTCTGTTCGTAGGTCGAACAGACGATAAGCGGCTTGCCACCCCGCTCGAACAGGTGGAAGAGGCCGGACTTGCCCAGGGAGAACACGCCCACCGGCTCGGCGCCGAACATCTTGCTCGTGAAGACCGCCAGCGTGGCCGCCACGGGCCTCGGCCTCAGATCGCCCAGGAGATACCCCCAGTTCCCGGCGGGAGATCCGATCCCGCCGAAATAGACGATCCTCTCGCAATCCGCGGCCAGCTCGTCAGTCCACTGTGTCAGAACCCAGTTGGCCTGCGTCGTGTTCCGCAGTTCCTCCAGCGGCGGCACGTTCCAGGCGTTGAGCCCCCGGGCGGACTCGTCGTCCCAGACGGCCACGTCCTCGCATCCCACGGCGGCCAAGTCCTGACGGGCCTCTTGCACCCCGCTGCCGTTGGAATAATGAATGGGCAGCACGTCCACGTATTTGCCCACGCCGGCCTTCAGCATCTCAATGCGGAAGCTGCGCGGCCACAACCCGCCGGCAAGGATCGTCACGATATCGGCGTCCACCCGTTTGGCCGCTTCCGTGCCTATGCGACACATCCTGACGTAGTCCTTCACGGGGTCATCGGTGCCGCCAGGCGTTATCTCGTTCAACCACTCCCAGCCGTAGAGCTTGCCTTTCAGGCGGGTGGTCACGGTCTCGACGAAGTCCCGCCACGCATCCCAGTCCACTCGAACCGCGCTGTACGAGCCCGCCGCGGCCCCCGGCGCGAGCGCCCAGGCCGGCGGAGCGTAAACGCACAACCACGCGTCAATACCGTGCCTTCCTGCAATGTCAAAGGCCCGCTCCCAGGCGTCAAGCCTGTAGACCCCGGGCCCGGGCTCGATGTCATACCATCGGTCCATGACGCGGCAACTGGTCAGACCGAGCCGCCGCGCCACCCGGCACAGTTCGTCCACACGTTCAGGGGGCCCCGGCTTGACGACGCTGGTCATGCCGAAGCGCGTGCGAGCCCCGCCCGTAATCGCAAGCACGTCCGGAATGCGGCAGAACGTCGTCTCCCGCTGCTCCCAACCCGGCACGTCCACCTCGATAAGGAACGTCCCGCGCTTCGCCAACTCAAGTTCGATGGGCACCTCCTGGCCGTTCTTCTCGACCCCGAAGGCGATCTGTCCCTCGGCCACCACGCTGCCAGCCGTGTCGTAAACCGTGTAATTCAACGTCTTCTCGACGCCGCTGACCGTCACGTTCTTGAGCCTGGCGACGATCCGCACCGGCTCGTCATACGTGAACAGGTTGCCCGGCTTCGCCGTCTCCAGCTCGAAGTAGCCGCCGCTGCGCACGAAATACATCCTGCCTCGCCGGAACTCCCACGGCCAGTCCCGACCCGAGGCATCTCTGAATCGAGCGATCAGCAGGATCGCGTTCTGCGGAAGCGCCGGAGGCACGGTGAACGTGAACACGTGCCGGCCAGGGCCGGGCTTGACCTCCGTCGTCTGCCACAGGCCGGGGTACGATTCGTGGTGCCTCCTCTGCGTGGAGTTGCCGTCCGGGCAGTGAATCCAC
>DAOVRD010000075.1 GCA_030628375.1 Planctomycetota bacterium | reverse complement strand
GCATGGAAGCAGTGGGACAATTTCATCCCACAGATCATCGCTAACCCATTGGCGGGCCATAGGCAATCCTCCCATCGAAGCTCTATGGCTCTATCATCCGACATCCCGAACCCCAAACTCCAAGGTTTTGCAATAGCTCCTTAAAGAGGGAAACACATGGTTGACAGGGAACAGGTGGCCAAAGTGATTGACGACGACATCCGTCCGTTGCTCCAGATGCACGGGGGCGACATCCAGCTCGTCGAGGTAACCGAGGACGGCACCGTGAAGGTCACGCTGGAAGGCGCCTGCAAGGGATGCCCGATGGCCCAGATCACGATCTCGCGCGGGGTCGAGGCAAAGCTCAAGGAGGCGATACCCGAGGTCAAGGACGTCGTCGCGGTCGAAGCCGCCGAGTAGGGCCCGACAAGACCGCTCGCAATCCCCGGGGCAGAGACGATGGCGCTCTGCCCTTTCGTTCGTCAGCAACCGTGGACGGGGTCGGTTTGACAAACCGCCGCCTGCGTAGTACGATCCCAAAAACAGTAACACGGACCCCGGTGCAGGCCGCCGGCCCATGGCCGACAAGACCGGCGGAAAGGAGGCAGAAGCCATGTGCCAATCCGATGTGTATCTGCTCCAAGGCGGGGAAGAGCGGCTCCTGATGAAAGATGCCGCCTGGCTGGAGGCGGCGGACGAGACCATCATCGTAAGAAACGACCTGGGCGAAGAGAAGACGGTCCGGGCGCGCCTCAAGGTCGCGGACCTGGTGCAGCATCGCGTCGTCCTGGAGGCCGTGCCGTCGCCGTAGGGGCCGATGGAAGAACTGATATCCCGCGCAGTGGCGTTCCACGGGCATCCGGGGCCGTTCCTGGTGTTCGGTTTGCGCATGGGTCTGCTGGCCAGGCGCGTGCTCGGGTTCGCGGGCCATTTCGACGTGGAAGTGCATGCATTCACCGGCACCGAGCCTCCGATCTCGTGCATGGCGGACGGCCTGCAAGTCTCGACGGGCGCGACCCTCGGCAAAGGAAACATCCGGATCAGCCCTGCGGGGAGCGGGCCTCCCCGCGCCGTTTTCCGAGCCGGCGGCAATGCGGTGGAGATCGCCCTGACACCGCGCGCACTGGAGGCGACCAAAGGGATGAAGGGCCGGGAGGCCGCGGCGGCGGCCGCAGACCGGGTCCTTGAAATGAGCGACGACGAGCTTTTCCACATCAGGGACGCGGAGTAATGCACATGGCGGGCGCGCCCCCAGTAGGCGAGGGGGAGTTCAGGGACTGGCTGGCGGCGAACGCAGCAGAAGTCCTGGCAAGCATCGGCGTCGCCGAGGGGCGAACCGTGCTGGACTACGGCTGCGGCCGAGGCGGTTTCGCAATTGCGGCGGCGCGAATTGTGGGCGCGAACGGCAAGGTGTATGCGCTCGACGTTGATGCGAACGCCCTGAAGGCGCTGCGCCGGGACGCCGGGCACGCGGGCCTGCACAACATCCGGACCGCCCTGCCGAGCAAATCAGACCCCCCCGCCGCCGCCGTGCCCGGACCGATGGACGTGATCCTGCTCTACGACGTCCTTCAACTCGTGGACGACAAGCGCCCCCTGCTCAGGGCCCTGGCCAGGATGCTCAAACCCGACGGCGTGCTCTCAGCGTTCCCCATGCACATCGGAACGGAAAAGATGCTGGAACTGGCAAGCGAGGATGGACTGCTCAGACTGCGCGACCGCCGGGGCATGCTTCTGAACTTCACGATCGGCCCCGGCCCCACCACCTGAGCCGACGTTTGGGGACGGGGCCCTTCCCGGTGGCAGACCTTCGGGACGCTACGGAGGTCGCCATCAGGTTTCGCTGCCCGAGGGTCCAGGCCGAAGATCAGTTCAGAATGCCGACTGCAGACCCTCTGACGCCCCTTTTCAAGAGGGAAGACGGCTCGTGCACCTCGTCGATGTATTGAGCCTACCGAAGAGTCGAAAATACCCGCTTGTTCCTGGAAGTGAACCTGCCGAACGCTGAGTGCGGTTTGCGCCGCCCGAGAGCCTTTATCGCCACCGCCCAAGAACGCTTGACAGCCCACCCGCTTGGTGTTACGATTCTGAAAATCGTATTACCCATGGACCGATGCGTTGCCCGTCACCACCCGGGTCACCATATGCGGGACCGGATGACGCTGATCGCGCCACTCCGGGCAACATAACCACAGGGGACCTACCCCTAACCCGTTGATAGAGCGACATCGAGGAAAGGGGCGAAGGAGGCGAGCATCAAGGCCACTGCGAGGAGAGCTTTACCTGCACCCCCTGTGGATTGTGAACTCCTTTTCGACATTCTTCGGGGATATGAGCAGTACCGCCTTCTGAGCGCGGCGGTCCAGCTCGACGTGTTCTCCCGCCTTCGGGAACCTACCGAGGCCGACGACCTTTCAGATAGCCTCCGGAGAAGCCCGGTCCTTACTGAGAAGTTCTTGAACTGCCTTGTGGGGATCGGGCTGGCAGAGAAAAAAGGCCGGGCGTACGTCAACACCCCACTGTCAGAGACGTACCTGGTGCCTGAAAGCCCGTTCTCAGTGATGAATCTACTGCGCCTGATAGGCGCGGGTGAGAAGCTCTGGGACCAGATAGCGAAGGCTCTGGAAGGCCGGCCGCCTGCCGAAAACGGCCGCAGAAATCTCGAGGAGGTATTCGACGAAAGTTTCATCGTCGCGATGGCTGAGGGTGCTATGCGCGGCGGCGTGCAGGCGAGCATCGGCGCACTGACGCGGCGCCCAGAGTTCAAGCGGGCACAAAACCTGCTTGATCTCGGCGGTGGACACGGCCTCTACGCAATCGGATTCGCTCTTGCTAACCCGGCTCTGGAAGCTACCGTCTTCGACCTGCCCGCGGTCATTGAAGTTGCCCGCCAATACGTCGAAGACTATGAATTGCAGGAGCGTATCAAGTTGATCGCAGGAGACTTTACCAAAGACCCCATCGGAGCGGGATACGATGTGGTATTCGCCTCAGACGCCTTGTACCGCCCGGCCGAGACACTGCGAGCAGTCCTGGGCAGAATAAGGGATTCGCTCGTCGACGGCGGGTTATTCGTCACCAAACACTGGGCGATGAACCCAGACAGAACCGGCCCGCTAACAACGGTGCTCTGGGAGTTCCGGCTTGCATTGGGTGCGCACGGTCACTACGTCTACGACAACGACGAGTACATCGAAGTACTCAAAGAGGCGGGATTCAGTTCTTTCGAATTGATTGACATCTCCACGGAGGCGAAGCCGTCGAGCCTCGTCCTGGCCAAGAATGCATTGGGAGGATAGAAGGCTGTCGTGATGCGCATAGACGAGATCTATTCCACCACGTGACGAAAAGGAGGCCGCATGGAAATCGTAAAGACCTCGGAAGTTGAACCCATTCATACGCCGGAAGGCGTAATGCGAGGGCTGGTGTTTGGGACGGCCGCATCGCTCATTCACCTCGAAGCGCCCCCTGGGATAGTCGTTCCTCCCCATGCACATCCAAACGAGGCATTAGTTTTTTGCCTCAGCGGCAACGTAGAACTGACGCTGGCCGGAAAGGTGATTGAGCTCTCTGCGGATTCTGCGGCGAAAGTGCCAGCCGGCGAAAGTATCGGCATGCGCAACCCGGGACCTTCGGCAGCAAAGATGCTGCTCATCTCCGCGCCTCCAGTAGCCGCGTCGTTCCAAGAACTGAAAGCCCGTATCCAGGCCGCGCAATCTGACCATGGGCCCCACAAAGACGAGAACTCACAGAGGCACAAATGAAGACAACCACCCTGATCTTGTGTGCAGTCGCTGCCGCATTGGCATTGGGAGCATATTTCAAACAGGAGGACCTTCCGCTCAAGGGATTCAAGATTACGGGCAGAATGCTACTGCAGATGGCGCCGATGCTGGTCGCGGCGTTCGTGATCGCCGGCCAACTCCAGATGCTTCTGCCCAAGGATATCGTGGCACAGTGGCTGGGAAAAACGGCCGGCTTGAAGGCAATACTAATCGGCAGCGCCGCAGGGGCCCTTACGCCCGGCGGACCCTATGTTTCGCTGCCGATTGCCGTCTCGCTTTCCAAGTCCGGCGCCAGCGTGGGTTGCGTTGTTGCTTATCTCATTGGCTGGACAATGTGGGGTCTCAACGGCCTGGCGTTCGAGATCAGTATATTGGGTCTCCGGCTGACCGTTGCCAAGAGAGTTGCCACGCTCCTTTTCCCACCTGTGGCCGGCATCTTAGCGCAACTGCTGTTCGGGATACGATAAGCAGGCTGTCCCCTCGCCCGTTGTCAGACGACAGGCAAGCAGCGGTCGCACTCATCCTCTCACGTAGGGGCTCCCCTTGACGGCGGCCGGCACGGGCACGCCCGCGAACTTCATCGTCGAGTAGTGCGGCAGCGCCACAGGGCCCCCGATCAGGTAGATGAACTCGTCAATGAAGCCCTGCGTCGGGCCGTCTATGCCGTTGACATACTCTGCCGGCACCCGCCGATCCTTGGCGGCGATGTTGGACAGATCGGTCAGCGCGGTGCGCATGGCTCCGTCCGTCTTTTGGAGGATGACGGACTTCTTCGTTTCGCCGCCCAGCATCGCCTGGACGCTGGCGAAGCCGACCCCGTAGGCCTCACCGGCGTCAACCGGCGACATCATGCAGCTTCTCTGGATGTGCTGAGGGTTCAGGACGCAGTCCTTCACTTTGCCGGGCACCGCCTCGACCTTGAGTTCCGAGCCGATCAACTCGGCCAGGAACGCGGCGGGCGAGAAGGACGCGGCCCGACCGTGCTGGATGTTGCCATGGTCGTCGGTGAGCACCTCGGCCGCGTAGACTTCGGCGATGCTCTTGCCCGTTTCCTTGTCGGTCAGGTCCTCCTGCACGACCACGACGGCCTGGCCGAGCCGGGTGACCACGTCGTCCAGCCTGTCGAGGAACGCCTGCTTGTCGAATTCGATCTCCTTGCACAGGATGACGTGGGGCGGCCGGTCGGGGGCCATCTCACCCCTGGGGTCCACGCGGGCGAAGGCGGTGCCCTGGGCGAGCCAGCCGGCCTTGCGGCCCATCACCTGGTAGACGACGACGGGCGCGATGTCCAGCCCCTGCACGACCTGGCCGTCCTTCTCGAAGTTCGCCATCACGCGGTACGACGAGAAGTCGCTGTGCACGTTCTTCAGGGCGGTGGCATTGTAAAGCGCGGCAGAGCCGTAACCGGGGCAGTGATGGGTGACCGGCAAGTCGTTGTCCACGGTCTTGATGGCATGGGTGGCCGCCACGTCGCTGACGGCGGTGAGGCCCAGGAGCTGGTCGGCGCTGTCATTCCCTCCGATGTAGATCACCCCGTCCACGCCGAGTGCACTCAGGTTCTCGGCTATCTTCTTGTATTCCACCTCTTTCGGCTTGATGCGAGTGGTCTTGAGGCCGGCGCCCGGACCGTTGAACACGAACGACATCGGGTCCATGTTCGTCAGGTCAACGACATTGCCTTGGATGTTGGCATTCAGCAGGCCCTCGAGGCCGTTGATCATCCCGTAGATCTCGATGCCGGCCTTCTGGGCCGCATCAATGGCGCCCGCCACTTCCCAATCTATAACGGGCGTCGGTCCGCCGGATTCGCCGATGATGATCCTGCTAACCATATGGACACCCTCCGCAAGCGTCGGAATTCCCTATGAACCTGTAACAGCATTAACCGCAGAGAGCGCGGAGCCCGCAGAGGAAGTTCAAGAGACAAGGCGACAAAGGGGGTCTGGCCCCTCAGCGTTCTCGGCGTTCTCGGCGTTCTCGGCGGTGAATCCTTTTTTTGCTGGAGGCTTGAAGCACCAAGGTAGGTGCTGCGCCCCGCACGCGCAACGGGACTACTATAAGGGAATCAACTCCGCCTGGCAAACGAGCGGCGACGCCGCAGCCCCGCGCGCCCGGGTGGCGCACGCGATACGCGCCGCTTGGGGGGGGAATACAACGACCTTAACAGGATGCACAGGATGTGCAGGATAAACTGGGAAAATGGGATACAGGCACCCTCCGACAAGCCCGCCGGAGGCGGACAAGCTCCGGGATGCCGGTCCCCATTTTCCCCATGCCCCGCTCAGGCCACTGAAGGCCGGAAGGCCCCTGCCCGGAAGAAGCGGTCCGGCGACGCCGGCGGTCACATCGCTTGACACTGTCCGCTGCATGCACTTAAATGGTGGTTTCCGGGCCTACCGAGGGCCACGAGCCCTCAGGTTACTCGTAACGCGGGGGACCATAATGGGAATGCGGCTGGTCGGCCCCGTCTACCTGGTAGGCGGCCAGGATTTCAACATGGTCTATCTGGACTGGCCCGCCAACGACTCCAACACCTACCTGATTGACACGGGGGACCCGTTGGTGCTGGTTGACTGCGGCTGCGGGGAAAGCCTGGCCGGCATACTGGACAACATCAAGGAGATGGAATTCGACGCCAGGGACATCACCCACGTCTTCCTCACGCATGCCCACATGCCACACTCGGGAGCGGCCGAGGACCTGAGGAGGAACGGCGTGGAAGTGGTTGCAGGCCCCGCCACCGTCGGGGCCGTACGCGCCGGAGGCACGGCAACCGTTGCCTATCATTACCATCGCCGCTTCACCTGCGTGGAAGAGGCGACCGAGATGAAGGACGGGGAGACGATGACGCTCGGCGCCTGCGAATTCCGGGCCCTGGCCCTGCCGGGGCATTCTGCGGACTGCACCGGCTACGAAGTGACTCGCGAAGGCAGAAGGATGTTGTTCTGCGGCGACGTGGTGCGCTGGCCGGGCCTGGAGCAGTTCCGCAACCGACCCGACTACGATCGGCAGGCCTACCTGGAGACGCTGATGCGGCTGCTGGACGACCCGCCCGACGTGCTGTATCCCGGCCACGGCCCCTTCTGCCTCTCGAAGACGGAGCACTGGATCGGCGAGGAAATCAAGAAGCTGCTGCGAAAGCCGGAGTGAGAACGAGACCTACGTTACCCATCAGGGCAAGGAGGAACCATGGCTGCAGAACTGATCGAAGGCGGTCCCATCGCCGACGGCATCAAGGAGAAGGCGCGCGCGGACATCCAGGCGCTGGGCCGCGCGCCGAAACTGGTCGGCGTGCTCGCCAGTGACAACCCCGGCGCCAAGTACTACGCCAAGAGCCAGGAGAAGGCCTGCAAGGAGGTGGGCATCGAGTACGCCCTGCACGAGCTGGACCCGAACTCCTCTCAGGCGGATCTGGCATCCCACATCGCGGGCATCAACGCGGACGACAGCATCACCGGCGTCATCCTGCTGGTCCCGGTGCCCGATGGGGTGAACGCCCGCCAGGTGCAGCAGGCCATCGCACCCGACAAGGACGTTGAAGGCGTGCACCCCGCCAACATCGGCAAGCTGTTCTACGGCGATTTTTCGCTGCCGCCGTGCACCGCGCACGCCGTCGTCGCGATGCTCGAGCACGCCAACGTGGACCTGAAAGGGAAGGAAACGGTCGTCATCGGCCACAGTGAGATCGTCGGCAAGCCGACCGTCGTGATGCTCCTTCAGTCCCTGATGGAATCGCCGACGGTCACCTGCTGCCACATCGCCACAGCCGACCTGGCATTTCACACGCAGCGCGCCGAAGTGCTCATCGTCGCCGCCGGCAAAGCCGGCTTGGTCACCGGCGACATGGTCAAGGAGGGCGCCGTGATCATTGACGTGGGCATCAACCGCGTCAGGGTCGAGGTGGAAGGGAAGAAAAAGACGAAGATCGTCGGCGACGTGGAGTTCGAGGCCGCCAGGGAAAAGGCGTCGCTGATCACGCCGGTGCCCGGCGGAGTGGGCCTGGTCACCACGGCGATGCTGCTGCGGAACACCGTCGAGTGCGCCCGCCGGCAGGCGTGAGCCGCCCGGCCGAAGCCCGGCAGCGCAGGCTCGGCTCGTAATGTAGCGCAGCCGCCCCCTGGGCTCCATAGCTCCGGTAGGAGCGACGGAAGCTCGGCCTGTAATGTAGCGCAACCGCCCCCTGGGCTCCATAGCTCCGGGAGGAGCGACGGAGGCCCGGCTCGTAATGTAGCGCAGCCGCCCCCGGCTGCGGCGCCTGGGCCGGAACTCAGGCGGGGGCGCCTGAGCTACAGGCGAGCCTCCTACGCCGAGGCTTCGGAGCCCAAGGGGCGCCTGAACCGGAACTCAGGCGAGGGCGCCTGAGCTACAAGGCGCCTGTGCCACACAGATGCGGCAAGTCGCATGATCGAATATGTCTTCCGCACGCACTTCCGGCTGGCGGTGCACGCCGCACTGCTGTTCACGGTGGGGCTGCTCCTGTCGTGGCCGGTGATTCACTACCGGCTGGAGGCCCTGGCGCGGCTGCCGCTGGCCCTCTTCCGCTTCGCGATCCGCCTGATCGGCACGTCGCCGAGCATTGCGCGAACGGCGGGCGTCATCTTCTGCTTCAACTCGGTCGCCATATTCGTCTACATGGCGAGCGGGTTCCACCCCGTCCTCCCAAAGATATTCGGCGTCTGGACCGGGATGAACATCGGCACCATCGTCGGGATGGCCCGACGTGAGGAGGATTTCCTACAGGCCGGCAGGCCGTCCCCGGGGCAGTGGCTGCCGCCCTCCCCTCTCACGGCGATCTGCGGGGTCCTCGTGCTGGTGCTCGAACTGGCCTGTTTCTGGTTCTCCATCGCCATGGGCATGGGCATGGGCCACGCCGTGCAGGCCGGCGCAGAGCGCTACTTCGATGCGCTCGCCGTCCGGACGCGGGCCTATGCGCTCGTCGTTCTGCCGGTGCTGGCCCTCAGCGCCATCGCCGAGGCCATAGCCATCCGCGGCTGCGCCGGGCAGGCGCCGCAGGCGGAGACCTGATACGGAGACCGCCAAGCCGTTGCCAAGACCTCGGGCCAGCCGATATAATGGGATTGGCAAGCGACACCCGTAACTCTGCACTCAACGGTGCCCATGTCCAAGGACGACAAGAGCAAGGTGAGCCGGCGGAATTTCCTGATCGGCGCCGCGGCCGGGGCGACCGCCCTGTCCGGCCTGCGCCTGGTGGCGCGGCGGACGGCCAAGCTGACCCTGAGAGACTTCGCGCCCAACGACCTGGCGCCCGGCCTGTCCATCATCCACGGCGATGGCGGGAGTGGCGACGAGAAGGCGGTCGTCATGCGCATGACGCGCACGGCGGTCGAGGCGCTGGGGGGAATGAACCAGCTCGTCAGCCGGGGCGACAGCGTGGTCATCAAGCCCAACATGGCATGGGTGTGGGGCCCGCAGATGGCCACCAATACCAACCCGTGGGTGGTCGCCGCGCTTGTGGAAATGTGCATCGAGGCCGACGCCGGACGGGTCCGGGTGATGGACAACACCATTTCGAAGGACCCGTCCCGGTCGTACGAGGAGAGCGGCATCGCCCGGGCTGCCGCCGCGGCCGGCGCGCAGGTGCCCTACGTTGACCGGTCACGTGCGCTGGAACTCCCTGTCCCCGGTGCATTCGCGATGGACAAATGGCCCTTCTGCCAGGAGTTCGTCAACGCGGATCTCTGCGACATCCTCATCAACGTCCCCATCCTGAAGGACCACGGCACCAGCCGACTGACCATGAGCCTGAAGAATGCGTTCGGCATGATTGCGGGGGATCGCGGGCAACTCCATCGTCAGATACATCACAACATCGCCGACCTGCACCGCGTCATCAAGGTGGACCTGACGGTGATGGACTGCTACCGCGTCCTGCGCACCCACGGACCCAACGGCGGCACACTGGAGGACGTGGACAATTCACGGGAGGGCGCGCGCCGCATCGTGGCCTGCCGCGACCCCGTGGCCGTGGACTCCTACGGCGCGCACCTGTTCGGCTACGGGCCTGACGACATCGGATTCATCAAGAACGCGGCCGACGCGGGCCTGGGCACCGCCGACTGGCAGTCGCTGCCCATTGTCGAAGAGGAAGTTTGACCTTCCGCCGGCGCGTCTGGTATAGTCGGCGGGCTGCGGGTGGGCGCATAGCTCAGTGGCGAGAGCGCTACCTTCACACGGTAGAAGTCGCAGGTTCGAGTCCTGCTGCGCCCACCAGCCTCCGCCAAGTCGCCGACGCGCCAAACCTGTCATGGCGACGGCGCGGCTTCGGCTGGCAAGCCATTCGACCACGCATTCAATCTCCTCGACGGAGCATTCCAAGGGGGGCCGGGCCATTGCGCTCCACCCCGTGCGGACGGACGGAGGCCGACATGACCCTGGACTATCCCACGCTTGAGCAGATCTACCAGCACGTTGACCGCTTCGCCGCAGAGCACGCCAGGATTGCACGCGTCGAATCGCCAGGCCTGTCCGACGAAGGCCTCCCGGTCAAGGCCGTCTTCGTGACCGACCCCTCCGTGCCCGACCAGCAGAAGCAGGTGGCCCTGATCGTCAACATGCGCCACGGCAACGAGCGGGGCACGCGCGGCGTGGGGCCGGCCCTGCTGGAGTGGCTGGCGTCGCCGGAGGCGGCCGAGACGCTGAGCCGGCAGCTTGTCGTGGTCGTGCCAGTGGCCAATCCGGACGGCTGCACGCGGGACGAGTTCCTGGCGCCCGACGACGGCCTGTCCGACACCGAAGCGCGGACGATCGGCGCGCTGGCGCGCCGCCTGCTGCCCGACCTGGTCGTGGACATCCACAGCATGTCGGACTACGAAACCGAGGCGGTCATCGCGGCCCACACGGGTAAGCACGGCGAGGATGCCTTCATCCACCGCGCGATGATGGCGAAGCTGGTGGACGACCTGGCGACGCTCGGTTATCCCTTCCTCACGGACGACCTGATCGGCAGCTACAACAACTTCTTCTGTGGCATGTGCTACGAGGAGTTCCACGCCGTGGTGTTCGGCCTCGAGGTCAACCATCTCTCGCTCACGTGCGGGGAGGCCGCTGAGAGCGGCGCGGCAGCGGTGGCGTCGTTGCTGCGCTGGGGGAACGCACGGACGCCCTGGCAGTCCGAGCCAGGCTACCCCAACGGGATACTGCTGGGCAGCTTCATGACTTCCCTGCGCGCCGCCGGACAGAACGCCGCCGAACGTCGGCGTTCGAGGGCCGCCCTCTGGCGCCACCGCAGCCGCCTCGGCCCGCTCAAGCGGGAAACATCCGACCAGGGAACGGTCGGCGTAACGCTTACGTACGACGGCGAGGCCCTGGACTGCCCCATGGAGGTATCCTGCCGGCTGCGCGGCTCCCGCCACGCCGTTCAGGCGACCCTGAACGGCTCGCCCGTCCAGCCGCGCCTGCATGCAGACCGGTGCTCGACGTATGTGGCCTGCACGCTCCCGCGCGTTGAGCCCGGCACGCACGAGCTTGCGCTTGCGTTCTGAGCAGGAAGCGCCCGGGGCACGTGCCGCCGCCAACCTGCTACGGCATCAACCCGGACCGCCCCAACAACGGGACGCCTTTCCACACAGCCTTCCTGGTCAGAGCGCGCGGGCATCGGACTGCATTCTCGGATACAATGCTGCCGCCCGTCCCATTACGGCCAGAGCCGCCGCGTTGATTTAACCCGTGCGCCGCGTCGTGCGAGGGAGCACGTTGCGAAGTTCGTGGCACGAGGGAGAGAAGCGATGACGCCCTATCGTTCGCGACGCCTTTTCATTGTTCTCGCTGCGGCGGCGCTGATGGCGGCCACAACGGGCTGCCGAACCTGCCACAAGGCCCGGCGGATGCACACCAGCGCGCAGTTCAGCAGCGAGCGCGTCCTCCATCTGATCGTTGTTCCCAAGGAGCTGCCCGACGGAAGGGCGCCCACGCAGCAGTTGGCGGATCTGCTCGAAGAGGTCGCCCAGCGCGCCGGAGGCTACACCACCATTGAGAAAGTGACGGGCGGATGGCTGCCCCCGGGGGAGACGGAAGTCGTGCAGGAGCGCAACGACCTGCTGCTGGTGGAGGGGCCGCCGGACCTGGCCGCGTTCCTCATGCAACGGCTGCGCGAAGACTTCCAGCAACGATGTCCGTTCGTCGTAAGCCTGCCTATCCGGAGGATCGCTGTGCCGGAGCCCACCATCGCCGAATAGCCGCCGTCGAGGCCGGGCGGCGCGGCAGCATCAGCATCCCTGGAGTTCTCCCCCGGACTCGCCGACGACCTCGTCCCCGCGCACCAGCCCGTCCGGATCGGTGTCAACTGCCAGGAAACGCGCTTCCGGGAACCTCACGCACAGGCTGCCGAGCACCTCCTCGCGACGCCCCGGAGCCAGGATGATGACGGCGGGGTAGCTGCCGAACGCCCAGGTGAGCTTGGCCCCGAGCGCCCCGGCTTCGGCGGCCGCGGCGCGCACCCGGTCGTAGGGCTCAGCGGGAAACCCGAAGTAGTCCGCCAGGATGGCGCTCTCTTCGTCGCAGACCTCCGCCAGCCGGTCGTTGTCCACGAACGGGCCGACCAGGTCCTCGAGCAGCGAGTCCACCATCTGCCGCGCCCGCATCAGCCCGTAAAGCATGGCGGTCTCCCGCTCGTCGAGGACGTCTCCGCAAAGCTCGAAGACCCGAGAGAGATCCGCCTCGTCGCCGGTTCCGCTGACGCAGCGGCCCGCCTCGCCAAGCTTGCGCAGGGCTTGACGCACAACCCGACAATGCTCATCCGCTCCGTCCTCCGGTCCGACGCCGGAAGCCAGCGCCAGAATGAAAGACTCCGGCGGCAGAAGCTGCTGAACGTTCAAGAGATCGGCGCCCCGCTCGACGTAGGCCGCCCCTCCGGTGATGCCCATCAGTGCGTCGTTGTAGCAACGCGTGGCGTCGGCGCCGTCCTGGGCCACCACCTCCGCCCGCAGTCGGCGTGCCAGTTCGGCAAGCTCCGCGTAGGCCGGCGCCTGGCCCCGGAGCGAAGTCCCGGCGACGGCCAGCCCCACCGCCAGCGCCGGCGACATGAGGAGAACCTGGGGCGGACAGATGTACCACAGCGGGCCGAAATCCACCTCTATGTTCAGCCCGGCCACCAGTTCGGGTTCGTTGAGGATGTCACCCGAGAGCGCTTTCTCCCAGCGAGCCACGAACTGACTGACCGGAGTCGGGTCGGGCCAGGGCAAGCGTCCTGCGACTGGGTCCAGGACGGCCCCCCCGGCGTCGGCCGGGACCGGTCCTTCCAACTCCTCCGCCGCGCCCCCTTCCGCTTCGCCCTCACCCTCCGGCGCACTTCCGCCGACGGACAGCGAGAACTCATCCTCGCACTCAGTGACCTTCACGCGCACCCGCAAGTTCGTGGCAATATGTACCGAGCCGGCCCCGAGCAGGTGCTGGTGCTCGCCCAGAAGGCAGAGGGCGCACGAGACGCTCAAAGGTTCGAACTCGGGGGTTTCCAGGCCGACCGAAGACATGACAGAACGCTCCCGAACACAAGGGCGAACCGGCCGCGTCCAGGTGCCCGAGAGAACCAAGCGCCAACCGGCAGGAAAGGCGCCGCGCCGGGAGTCAGAGCGCTTTCCACTTGCCGACCGGATCGGCGGCCGGTCCCGGGCCGACGTACTCCTCGCCGGTCAGGCGATTGGTGCCGCACCTGGCACAGACGTTAGCCCCCACAGGCAACCGCTCCCTACAATCCTCATTCAGGCAGACATGTTCCCCCGCCCGCAGTGTCGTGCGGCCCGCGCCAGGTGCCGTCCGCGGACCGCCTGTCCCCCGCGAGTCCTGCTGCCATTTCTTGCGGATCTTCTGAAGCTGGTTCTGCAGAACCTTGCGCGGCACGCGCACGCAGCCGTCACTGTCGAACCTCACGACCGGCTGCGGCATGACCAGGCGTCTCTTGCATGCGCTGCAACGCACGGGTTTGCCTGCCTTGTCCGGGGTTTCAACGATGAAACGACCGCAGCCGCACTGCACCGTCAGGTTGGGCGCAAAGGACTTGTCAATAAGCAGAAACCGGAGGGCCACGCGCACATACCGGCCGCAGTACGGACACACGATGATCTTGCTGAGAAGCTGGGCAATGACGCCCACCTCCCGGCCGCACACACAGCGGAACATCACGGTGTTCCCCGGCACAGTAGTCCGCACGAGCTTATCCTCCTGACAGCATATTCTACCGGCCCAGAGCTTTTGTTTCCAACACGCAATGCCGCGTTGTCACCGGGAGGACCCTTCCTGAAGCCATTTGCTTTGATCGTAACTGTTGAGGAGGTGTTGCTTTAGCAGATACAGTAGAATGTTCTTACCCCAGATTCGGGTCGTCTCAGGGACCCAGGAGGGCTTCTGTGATTGGCCGGTCGCCATTTCACCCCAGAGTT
>DAOVRD010000303.1 GCA_030628375.1 Planctomycetota bacterium | reverse complement strand
GTGAGCGGCATCTACTCGCGCGAGCAGGTCTGGTACTGGGAGAACCTGGTACGCCCCGAGATAGCGGCAGAGGGGCGCGACCTGCTCATCGCCGACGCCAACTCCGCCGCCCAGGCGGCCCTCGACGCCGGCGTGGACGAGTTGATCGTCTGCGACACCCACCACGGCGGCGGCAACTTCGTCCTGGAGCGTATGCTCGACGACCCCCGCATCACGTGGCTGCCCAGGTCCAGGGGCGAGGAGGACGGCAAGCTGCGCTGGATGCCCGGACTCAACGAGACGGTGGACGGCTTCATGTTGCCCGGCCACCATGCCATGGTCGGCACGCCGTGCTCCTTCCTGCCGCATACGAACTCGGGCGCATGGGCCGACTTCCGGATCAACGGCCGGAGCGTCGGCGAGATGGGCCTGGAAGCGTGCTTCGCCGGACACTGGGACATCCCCGTTTGTTTCGCGCAGGGCGATGAGGCGGCCTGCCGCGAGGCCGAGGAGATGTTCCCGGGGATCGTGACGGCCTGCGTGAAGAAGTCCATAGCCCGCGACACCTGCAGCGGCCCCAGTCCCGCGGATGCGCGCCTTCTGACGGCCCGGAAGGTGGCCGAGGCCGTCCAGGCGCTGCGCGACGGCAAGTGCCGGCCCTTCGCACCGGACCTGCCCATGACGGTCGCCATCCGCATGTTCAAGGCAGAGGGAGCGGAGGAGGTGGCCGAGAAGCCGAACGTCGAGCGCGTGGACGAGTTCACCGTCCAGTGCACCGTCGAGCGCCGCTGCGACGTGCTCAAATGGCTCACCGGCACGGGCGTGCCGTAGCGCGCGGTGCAGGTCGGCGTGGTGATGCGGCCGTGGACGGCGCGGACGACTACTGGGACGTCCACGTGTGCCAGCACGGGGAGGCAGGTTCATCCGACACGAAGGGGGCATTGGCATGAAGAGGAAGATGGTCATCGCAGCCGTGGCCGTGGCCGTCGTGGTGGTCGTCGGGCTTGTCCTGGTGGCGTCCAACCTGGACAAGATCATCAAGATTGGCGTCGAGAAGGGCGGGACGCTGGTCCTCGGCGTGCCCACCACGCTCGAGAAGGCGACCGTGGCCGTCCGCGAGGGAACCGTCGGCCTGGACGGCCTGGTGCTGGGCAGCCCCGAGGGCTTCGCCGAGCCGAGCATGTTCGAGCTGGCCCACGCGCATACCACCGTGGACATCGGCTCGCTGCGCAAGGAGGAGCTGGTCATCCACGAGGTGATCATTGACGGCCCGAAGATCACGCTGGAGTTCGCCGGCGGCACGACCAACTGGGGCACGGTGCTGGAAAGGCTCGAAAGAGAGCCCAAGGACGAAGAGGCAAAGCAGAAGAGCCAGAAGAAGCTGCGGGTGGACCGCATCGTCTTCTCCAACGGCAAGATCCGGATCGCCGGCTTTCCGGTGGCGGGCTCGGCGACCGTGCCGCTGCCGACGCTGGAGATCACGGACCTGGCCCCCGCCGACGGCACTTCTCAGACCGTCGGGGGCGTACTGGCCGACGTGATCCGCTCCCTCTACAAGTCCATCCTCGCCGCCGCCACGGATGTGGTGCCCACTGAGCAGATCGAGAAGCTGGGCAAGGAGGCCTTCGCAGCCGTCGGCGACGCGACGGCAACGGCCAAGGAGGCCGGCGAGGCCGTCGGCGAGGCGGCCAAGGACGCGACGGAGAAGGCCAAAGGCCTGCTGCGGGGCGTGCTGCCCGGCCTGAAGGACGAGGAATAGCCGCACCGGCACGGGCGTGCCGTAGCGCGCCGTGCAGATCGGCGTGTGCCTGCCCCGCGGCGCGGGGGCATCGCTTACCAGGACCTGTATCCGGCCGCCTTGGACGGGAGCCGCCTGCGGGCCGTGCAACTCAGCGAGTGCCTTCCAGGAAGAGCCGGATGCGTACGCCCAGATCTGCTCCCGACCGGCCCGACATGAGGATGTCCAGCACGTCCTCCTTCCCCGGTTGAACCTCCAGGACCTCGGCGGTGAGTTCAAAGCCGGCCGACCCCGGCGATATGCGGCAGGGCTTGCCCGTGGCGCGCCCGAGATTGGAGAGCATGATGCCCTCGATGTCTGACTCCGCCAGATGGTACTCTCCTCGCACAAGGTACTGCTCGCCGACAGCCACTACGGCCGAGGTGCCCAGGACTTCCGTGACGGAGACCTGAAGGGCCTCGATGTATTCGCGGTCGCAGTGACCCTCGGCGATGCGGTGCGACAGTGGCTTGACCTGCGCGCAGTACTTCCTCAGCATGCTCCAGTTGCGGAACCCACAATAGACAGCGAGAGCATGCTGGGCTTCCTGGAGGGTGACGTCCGACGCGAGGATGTCTTCGTCTGACGCCCCTCCGAAACGCCGCAGAACGTGCAGCGTCTCGCAGGCGGTTCGATCGCCCTCACGGTGGGCCTTCAGCAGATCCTTGGCCTGGCGCTTGAGATGCTCCAGACTCGGACGAGAAGGAAGTTGGGGGGCCATGACGACCTCCTTTCCACACACGCCTGGGACCTGCAATCGCAGGCAGAAAGAAGGTCATTCAGCTTGAATGCAAGAGATGAGTTCGACTCTTCCCGCAGGCCAGGAGGCGTTCTCCTCACGCCCGCAGGGAGTATAGCTCCCGAGCCAAGACATGTCAATCCCTGATGCCGCGTCAGGGCTGACCTTTCAAGGGGCGAGCGCCCGCCCTGCCGGCCCGCGCGGGGGGGAGGTAGGCGGAGCGCGGGCCTTGAGTATGGCCGGCTTGCCAGTCTTCCACTCCCCCCGCGTTAGTGGAGGACGACACATCGCCTTCGCAGGGATGCGCAACACAGCACGCCGTGTCTACGACATAGTCTTCTGCAGCAGCACAAGCATCAGCTTCGGCGATTGCATTCTGCCGTAGACTCTGCCCAGGTGGAAGTCGCCATAGACGCTCATCACCCGGAAACACCCGCTCAGGCACGCCAGCGCTTCCAACTCTTGAGGGAAGAACACGCGATAACGATACGGCAGCTCGAGGGAGAGTGTCTTGCTCCTGTCGCAGACCCGGATCTTTGCCAGCCCGGAGAATGTCTGCGCCCTCCAGTCGATTGGATGCTGCCGATACGTCCAGTCTACTTGGACCTCTATCCCGTCCCGTTCTCGCGTCCACCCCGAACGTATCGAGCCTGGAGGATTCGACATGAGCTCCTCGGGGGCAGGTAGGCCGACCAGATAGAGCCCGCCTTCTCTCATGGCCCGGTAGACGGCACGCAAGTGCTGCACCATGTCCTCAGGCGTAAGGAGATACTGGAAAGAACCGTTCATGCAGATCGCCATATCGTATGCATTCGCCACCTTGAACTCGCGCATGTCTGCTTGGAGGAGTTCAGCGTGATCAGCGATCCCGGAGAGACGTTTCCTTGCGTAGTTAACCATGGCGGCGCGCAGATCGTATCCACAAACGTCAAGGCCCCTTCGCGCAAACTCCTCCAAGTAGACCCCAGTACCGCAACCGTTGTCCAGCACTGAGGCAGGCGAACAGCCGCCCCGGTGCCTTTGGTAGCACCGCAAGAGGAAGTCCACCTCCCTCCGCACGTCGTTGCAGCAGAAGCCTATCTCGTAGTAGAGCGGATAGTCGTAGATGTGTCGCGATCTCGCCATCTCAGCCAGCATAGTTCATCAAGGCGCCTGGCGCCATTTGCCCGTAATCCGAGTCGCCCCCGCCCTGCCGACCCGCGCGGGCGGGCAGACTGGCCGGGCGGTGAGGCAATCTAGGGGTTCGGAATATAGCGCCAGAAGGTGCGCTCTTCGCCCCTTTCGCGACGGCCGGTCATCTCCCGAATTGTGATCTCGACCGCCGCGCATCCAGCAACCCTCTCCGCCGCCAGGTCCCCCGCCTCCGGTCGGAACGCGCGGTTGAAGGCGTTGAGGACCCCGGCGCGCTCTTCCAGGTCCTCGACGATCCTGCCTGTGCCGCGGCAGATGACGCTATCGCAGTCGACGTGGCACTGCTTGCCGCCGGGATGGTCGCTTACCTCGCCCGACTGGCAAGCGACCGTGAAGCAGACGTTCGGGTTGCCCCGGATGCAGTCGAGTTTTTCGCCCTCCAGCGCGCAGTGGAACACGATCCTGCCGTCCAGGTACGCGTAGTTGACCGGCACGACATAGGGCCGCCCGTCCGCGCAGAGGCCGAGGCATCCCCACACTTCGCGCCGGAGTATCTCTTCCATCTCAACGCGACTCTCGACGAATTCGTGGTCCGTCATAGCATCTCTCCCAAAGTGCGAAGCCGCGCTACCTACTTCGCCTTCGGCCTGCCGCTTCACTTCGGTGCGGACTTCCGGTAGGCGTCGGTGGCGATCAGTTCGGCAAGCGGCTTGCGCGGGCGCGCCTTCGGCGTCTCGGCGGCGTAGCCGACGGTGACGAGGATGGCCACGGCCTCCGACCTCGGGATGCCGAGTATCCGGCGCACGGGGCCGCGCTCGAACCAGCCGATCCAGCAGCTCCCGAGTCCCTCGTCCGTGGCGACCAGGATCATGTGGTCAATGGCGATGGCGACGTCGAACTCCGCGCCCGGCTTGCAGACGGCGGCGACGATGAGGGGCGCATCGAACAGAAATTCCTGGTGTCCGGCCTTGGCAGCGATCTGTCGCCGCTTCTGCTCGTCCGTGACGAAGATGAACTGGAAGTTCTGGCGGTTGCCCGCCGTCGGCGCGATCTGCAGGGCCTTTTGCAGCCGGCGCACCTTCGCCTGACCGACCTTGCGCTTGCTGTATTTCCTGACGGACCGCCGCCCGGTAATAACATCTCTCAACTCCATGTCGCCGTCCTCCCTTCCGCGGGTGCCCCGGCGCCGGACCACGACGCCGCAGGTGCCCGCTAGCATAGGCACGACCCGCAGCCTCGTCAAGCGATGGCGACCACGCCGGCGGCCACGCCGGGTCGCGATTCCCGCACGGGCAGTGCCTGACTTAGGCGGCCTGTTCAAGAATAGACAGCTTCCGAAATACTCAATACCCGAGCGCCCCAGACTCCCGTGTCTGTGTGGCACAGGCGCCTTGTAGCTCAGGCGCCCTCGCCTGAGTTCCG
>DAOVRD010000356.1 GCA_030628375.1 Planctomycetota bacterium | reverse complement strand
TACACGTCCCCGTCAGGTGCAGGAAGGGCCGTTTTGGGCCGGGGGGTTAATGGCTGGCGCTTCTGGCGCTTCAGGAACGAAGACGGCGAGTGGGTCCGGCTGGACGAGTTGCGGAAGAAGGCTTGAGCCAGAAAGCGGATGTCTGCGGGGAAGGTCAACGGCCTCAGGCGAGGGCGCCTGAGCTACATAAGAGCGCCCGCGAATGTAGCGCAGCCGGCCCCGGCTGCGGCGGCTGCTCCGCCGCACTGACGGCTCACTGCTGAGGGCTCACTGCTGCCCCTCCTTCGCCGAGTCGCCGACGCCCCATAGCTATGGCGACGGAGCGGCTTCGGAGGGCAAGCGGCTGATTGCTGATGTCCGAACGGCCTCTCGGGTCCCGAGGGCCCTCTTGAGACACGCGGGCTCCTGGCAACGGGTAGAATAGGACGGCAGGCGGCAGGCCGGAGACTGGAGGCTGGAGGCTGGAGACCGGAGACAACAGACTGGAGGCTGGAGGCAGGGCTCTGGCAGGGGTCTGACCGGCATTCGGGTGGCAATGACCCACGGATGGCAGCGGCCAGATGCGGCCACTGACGGCCGGGCGGAACGTGCCCGCCCGGCTCGCCGAAGGGCTCTTGACGAAACGAACCCATTCGGTCACAAACGACTTCCCTTCAGCCGGTTGCGACAGAAAAGTTGAAGCAGCGGACACCTGGTGCTCAAGACTCAAGCCCGCACCGCAGTGCGCGCCGAAGAAGCGGAGCGAACACTACTGCCACACAGTCTGCTGCTTCCCCGCCGGGCATTCATAATTCATAATTGAGAACCGGTTGACATGCAGGGATGGCAGGTTAAAATGCTGGTAGTCCGCCGCGGCAGGCGGACGGGTCAGAACGAAAGGCGCGAAGAGCCATGGCTAAGGTCACGCTGAAATGCCCCGCTTGCGACAAAGACGTCGAGCTCGGCGAGGTGGAGTGCCCCCACTGCGGGGTGAACCTCAAGAGCGGCGAGTCGTACGAAGCCAAGCAGAAGAAAGCAAAGGGGAAAGACCAGCATCCCGAACACTTCGCCGGGGGCATCTACGCGGGAGTCATCGTCGCGTTCACGCTGGTCGTGTTCGCGGGATACATGTATCAAAGCATGGTCGAGAAGACCATCACGCGGGCGTGGGACATCTTCGAATACCCGGTGCTGAAGCAGCAGGAGGTCGAGGACCTGGTGGCCATCGGCAGTCACCACGCGGCAGAGGGCGAGCCGACGATGGCCAAGGAGAAGTACGGGGAAGCGCGTAAGGCCGGGGAGGACCTCATCACTTATCTGGACGCCCAGTTCCAGATGATCAGGCCCGACGATCCCTACGCCAAGAAGAGAACGGACAGATACGGCCGCGAAACCAAGCCCCAATTCAACAAGAGGATAGCCAGAAGGCTCCTTCACAACATGAAGCTGAAGGCCCAGCAAACACTGGAGGATATCCCCGCTGCCTGAGCCGCACCGAGCGGATTAGAGGGAGAAAGGCGTGAGCGACACGGTTCTGGAAGTCACCGACGCCAGTTTCGACGCGGAGGTGTTGCAGTCGGACTTGCCGGTGATAGTGGACGTGTGGGCGCCCTGGTGCGGCCCGTGCCGAATGGTCTCTCCCACGATTGACGGGCTGGGCCAGGACAACGCGGGGAAGATCAAGACCTGCAAGCTCAACGTGGATGAGAGCCCGCAGTGCGCCGCCAGGTACGGCATCAACGCGATCCCGACCATTCTGTTCTTCAAGAACGGCGAAGAGGTGCAGCAGTTGCGGATGATGGGCGCGCAGCCGAAATCGGCTTACCAGGAGGCGATAGACGAACTGATGGGGGCGTGAGCCCGCAAGGTGCGGCGGCTGCGCGAAGGAAGAAGGCGGACCAAGGGAAGTCGGTCCGCCTTTGCGCGTGGGTCGAGCGTAGTGTGGGGCCGGCTATTCGCTTTCGGCGGGTTCTTCGGCCGCCTCTTGCTCCTGTCCGCTCGCTTCTTCCTCGGCGGCGCCTTCCGGCTCCTCCGAGACGGCAACGGTGGGAGCGACCTCTTCCTCGGGCCCGCCGGGCTTCTCCTTCTCCACCAGTTCGAACAGCGCCTGGGGCGCGTTGTCGCCAAGACGATTGCCCGTCAGCCGCAGGACCCTCTCAACGCCCCCCACGGTGTAGGTGAGTTCCGGGATGGCGCTGACGGTGGTCCCGACGGGCACTCCGAGGCGACTGCCGCCCAGGCGCACGATGCGCGTGTATCCGCCGTTCCTGTCGGCATATCGTTTGGCCAGGGACTCTTCCTCTTCGCGCCAGCGGCCTTCCCCGAAGAGCTTCTGCACCATCTCCTTGTCCTGCAAGCGCTGCAGGGCCAGGCGATAGTAGTGCAGGTACTTCGCCCGATCCTCGGGCCGGCCCGTGTCCTTGAAGGGCAAGGCGCGCCGGGCCAGGGTGATGAGTCTTTCGACGAAGGGGCGGACCTCCTTCGCCTTCGCGGGAGTGGTGACGATGCGCTCCCGACGCAGCAGCGCCCCGCTCAGGTTCCTGCGCAGCGCCATGCGGTGGCTGGCCGTCCTGTTAAGCTTGCGTCCTTTTTTCCTGTGCCTCATGTTCGGTCGCTCAGGTTCCCAACGAAGTGTGCAGCGCGGCGCTGGTCCGTCAGCTCTCCTGCTTGGCCAGCAAGCCGATCTCGAGGCCGTGCTCGGCAAGCTTGCTGGCGAGTTGCTTGAGTGTCACTCTCCCGAAGTTGCGCAGCTCGAGCAGGTCTTTCTCGGCGCGTCCGAGCAGGTCTTCGACGGTTTTGACGCCCGCTGTTTGCAGGCAGTGAGAGGCCCGCGCGCCCAATTCAAGCGCGGAGATGGGCATCGAGAGTTTCGACGTGGGCACCTGGGGCCGCTCCAGATGCTTGATTTCGGGAATTGGCTCCGGCTCTTCCTGCGGGAGCTGGCGGCCGAGTTCGAAGTACTCCACGAAGGGATTCAGGTGCTTGCGCAGGATTTTGGAGGCCTCCACCAGCGCCATCTCGGGGGTGACGACGCCGCTGGTGTGTATCTGCATGATCAAGCGATCGTAGTTCGTCTTGCGGCCCACGCGCGTGTCTTCCACGCGGTAGCTGACGCGTCTGACCGGCGAGAAGAGCGCATCCACGGGGACAACGCCGATCTCGGTCGGCAGGTCTTCATGTTCCTCGGAGGGCACGTAGCCCCTGCCGTTGCGGACCGTCATGTCGCAGACGAAATCGGTCTTCGCCGTCAACGTCGCGATGAGCTGGTCGGGCTTGACAATGTCCACGTCCGGGTCGGGCTCGATGTCGCCAGCGGTGACGGCGCCCTTGCGGTGCGCTGCCACGCGCAGGGTCTTGCCTTCGTCCGGATGGATCCTAAGCAGCAGCTCTTTGATGTTAAGTATGATTTCCGGCACGTCCTCCAGCACGCCGTCAATGGCACTGAGCTCCTGCTGAACGCCGTCTATCTTCACCGCCACCACGGCGGAGCCTTCGATCGAGGACAGCAGCACCCGCCGCAGGCTATTGCCCACGCTGTGGCCAAAGCCGCGTTCGAAGGGTTCTGCCACAAACTCCCCGTAACTGTCCGTCAGAGTCTCGCGATCAACTCGCACCTGGACAGGAAGCTCCAGCCCCCGCCATCTCACTCTCATAGCCATCTAGTTGTCTCCGATTGCATCGTGGAGCAATGAAGAAGGGCCTGGCGCCGTGCTTTGGGCGCCGCCCCATTCCCTAGCGCGAACAGAACTCCACAATAAGCCCTTCCTCGACCTGGACCGTGACGTCCTCGCGCACCGGCGCCCTGACAACCCGGATGGTCAGGTCAGCGTCATTGACTTCGAGCCATCCAGGATGGGGGTGCCCCACCTCTTCGCGGTTCGCCCTGACCGCTTCCAGGACGGCATCATCCGGCTTGGGACGGACGACCTCCCC